>JBBQOG010000091.1:0-9829 GCA_038330665.1 Bacteroidales bacterium | reverse complement strand
AGGAAGATAAAAATTCAAGCCATACGTATGGCATTGATAACCATTGGGTTCACCGTAATTATAATCGGTCCTCCAAAGGGGTGAACTGCGAGTAATGGTTTCCAGGTCGAGGCGGCGGCCGCCGCTGGCGCAGTTATCGATTACCAGGTTGGGGAAATTCCTCAACAGATCATCCCAATACGCATACAAACCTTCGATATGGCGAATTTCTGAAATGCCTATCCTACCAGTTTTATCGTTGTATTTCCAGTAAGGATACGGATCAAAATTGAAATCCTGCCGGTAATAATCCACTCCGTTGGTGCGGATAATATCAGAAATATAGGCTGTGAGCCATTCCCTGGCGGCAGTATTACCCAGGTTGAACAGGCACATATTGCTAAAGAACCGGCCGATTTCCGGATTTTTCACTGTATCCGGTATCCGGATAAGAAATTCGGGATTGATCTTATCGAACTGGGTTCCGGCCACCACCCTTTCAGGCTCGAACCATAGGATAAATTTAGCACCGACTTTATGGATGGCATCCGAAACCGGCTTTAATCCTTTGGGGAAGCGCGTAGTATCAACCGACCAGTTGCCCACATTCGCCCACCAGGATCCACAGCCGGTATACCATCCGGCATCAATCCACATCACTTCCGGGATAATGCCGAATTGCTTATAACGAAGAGTCGAGGCAATGCAATAACTTTCAGTTGCACAACTGAATTCATTGCAAGGCTCCGGACCACCACCACCCAGGGTTCCGGCCAGTGGCAACTCTGCCACCTTGCCATTGATCATCCGGCTGTGATGCTTCAGGACAAACTGTCTGAAGAGGTTATGTCCGGTCATCCGGTCGGCACCTCTCCAGAAGAGCAGGCAGATCTCAGGGGTCCGTATCTTTTCGCCAGAATAAAGAAAAGTCTTCATTCTTTCCATCCCGGCATTAAGCGACCACGTTTTGAGGTCCTGCTGCTTAACATCGGCATACCATTTCCCTGTCCAGCCAATTGCAGCAAGAACGCCCTGCTTCCCCGGCATTTCAATATTAAAAAACGGGAAAGCGGTATTATCTGACGAACGGCCTCCGATGGGGGTCATATAGATATTCTTTCCGGTACTCAATACATCGGCATATCCCTCAAAATCAGATCGCTCACCACTACTACCCCGGGAATGGTGCAGGGTAACAGGACCTTCATTTTCGTACCGGAATAAATAATCCACCGCCTTTGCCGCTGCAATCAGGGGCGTGTTTTTCCCTGATGTATTCAGGAACTCGATCGTCCACTCCACAACCGGAAAATCGGAATACCCATTCACTGCGCATTTAACCAAAAGACCTGTGCCGGGATCGCGCCAGGAAAAAAGATACTTAGCTATGGCCGGATCCGTTGAGGCGACCTCCTCCCTGCGAAATTCCCACGACCGTATAAAAGCTTTGGAATCCTTGCCACCGTAGGTAAAGGAAAACGGGGGAACCACACTCTTCGCAAAATTCTTCCTGATCCATTCAGCCGATGTTCCATCAGGAGCCGCAAAGCCTGCAGAAGCTACCACCAAAATGCCTAAAAAGAGGAGGGCAAGTTTTTTCATGATGCTGATTTGTTGATGTGATGATTAGTTGATTTGTTGATGTGATAATGTGATAATGTGATAATGTGATAATGTGAAAATGTGATAATTAAACAAATACCCAGTGAACTCATTGCCATATTAGCATATTAGCATATTAGCATATTAGCATATTAGCATATTCTTAACCCAATCTGGTATTCCCTGCTTTCTCCGGGGTTTAGCACAATGAGCGAACCCGAGTTCCTTGCGTGGCTCTGGCCCAGGGTTAGGTTGGTGGCAGGTTCCAGTGCCGTGACGTACTCGCCTTTGCCCCAGTGCTGCCAATTGATGAGCCAGGGAAGCTGTTCCTTTCTGAAGTTGATTTCCAGGCCGAAACCCAGCGTCGGGTTGACGGCACTGCATCGGCAGTTACCGGAATCATCGGGCTCGATATCGATGAATGCGCAGGCTTCGCCTCCATTTTGATGCGAATCCATCGGAGCCTGGCATACCCTGAAAGTTCCGTTTTCATGGAATATTTCATTATCCAATGCATTGCCGCGGGATTCCCAGGGACCCTTCCAGTGTAGCTCGGTCCCTTCATCGATCAACGGCCAGCCCATATTGCAATGATACAGAAGCATATGCGGGGCTTGACTGTTTCCGCGGTTCGTGACCCGGTCGGAAATTTTGATTTCGGGTATTCCTAAAGTGCCGGAAATCGTGCGTTCGAGTTCCAGGTGCGGTCCAAAAACCCCCGATTCCCTGATGAGTCCGGTGATGCTGAAATCCAGGATGCCCTGTTGGGGATCCGGCTGCCGGATAGAAATCACTTCGGCAGGAATATTGCTGATCCGGCCGTGTAGTCCCCGCACACCATACTCATCCGATTCCGGGCTCCCCATATAGCTGATCCCGCAGGTGGTGACCAGTCCCCCGCCCCAGTTCCGGAGCCATTCCAAACCCACCATCGCTGCCGGCTCCGGCGGACGGATGCCAGCCCGGCTGATCCAGGCCAACCCGTGCTGGTTATGAAAAGCCTCAGCTATATCCATCCCACGGTCGATGACTACCTTATACCGCAATCCCGATCCGGTATTGATCCAGGCAATTCGCACCCCCTTACCGGCACCGTTGTCGAGAACGGAAGTTTCGATCCCACCATACTGAAGCGGATTACCAATTTTATTTTCCCAGTTATTCATGATAATAAGAGATTTACACAGGGTTATACAGAGGTATTAAAGTGCTATTTGCAATTTTCAATGCTTTTTAAATAATCCCGAAGAATTCCGATGTAGGGTTTTACCGCGTCCGGCTCTTTGCCATATTCGTAAATAACCTCCTTCACTGAAGAAGGCGTTCCAATGCGGATCCATTCGGCACCCCCGTCTGCACAATCAGGACATCCGATCCGGTCATCGAGATGGGTAAAAGCTTTGAGGTCAACCATGCCGATCAGCACTTCAAAATCAGTATACACAATCGGTTGGAAACATTTCCGGGTTTCAACCGTAGCACCCGACTTGGTATAATCGACCCCATCGATGGTGATGTCGCAGATCTTCCTGCAATACCCCACACAATTACCAAAGGAAGTTCCATACTCGATATAAATGATATTGGAGGAATCATCCTTGTTGCAACCGGTGAGAAGCAAAATGGCCAGCCATAATGCCGACAGAATTCGTTTTTGGAATTTTCCCGCAAATGAAGCTGAGCTATATGATGGCCTTAAATTTAATGGTTCCATAAATTACGTTTTTTCTCTATTAGTTCTCCAGATTCTCCGGAGGACCCGTCTTATTTGGTCGGCGGGAACCCGGATGAACCTCTGCGGATCCCCGTGTAAAATTCTAAATCTTTGCAGGTACAAAATAGGGCTGACGATATTCGCGTGTAAGCAGCAGATCGGCATCGGGATCGTTGGCAAATTTTTCCTTTGCACCGTTAAACCGGACTTCGCGCCCCAATCGATAGGACACGTTCGCCAGGTGCGGCAGGGCAGCAGAAATATGGCCATCCAGAATGTCACAGTTCAAATCGGAATCCTTGCCCGACCGGATGGCATCGAGAAAGTTGGCAAAATGTTCGGATCCTCCGGGTGCGGCACGGTATGCAGGATCTGAAGAACCCGGTATGGATTCGTCCATTGAAACGGCAAATGGCTCTTTCTCACGTTGTTTAAATGCTTTCCATTTGCTTCCGTCAAGTTCGAGGTAGCCGTTCGTACCATAAAACACATTGCCGATCATGATACCCAACCCGGATTCGGAATTAGTGTAACGTCCGCGGGTTTCAAATTCCAACACCTTGCCATCGTTGTACTTAAATACTGATGTCTGGGTATTTGGTGTTTCCTGCGAGCACTCTTTCGGGCTGATGCCGTAAATGCCCCCTGAGGAATAGGCGGTCTCCGGATGTTCATTCTTATTCAGGCCCCAGCGGGCGATATCAAACTGATGCGGACCCTGGTTGCCGGTATCGCCGTTTCCGGTATCCCAGTGCCAGTGCCAGTTATAATGCACACGTTTCTCATTGTACGGGCGCATGGGCGCCGGTCCGCGCCACATGTCATAGTGCAGGCTGGCCGGAGGAACGCTGTCGGAGGCGATGCCAAAGGAATCGCGCGGTTTCATGCAGAGGCCACGGGCCATATATACTTCTCCGATACCTCCTTCGTGCAGGAATTTCATGGCCGCCATCACATTCGGTATCGACCGGTTCTGACAGCCCACCTGCACCCTGACATTATATTTCCGTGCCGCCTCCACCATCCTTCGTCCTTCGGTTATGTTATAACAGGCCGGTTTTTCTACAAACACATTCTTTCCCGACTGGCAGGCCCAGATGGTGCCCAGGGCATGCCAATGGTTAGGAACAGCAAACGATACTGCATGGATGTCCTTATCTTCAAACACCTTGCGCATATCCCACTCGGTACCCGGACGAAAGCCCGTTAGTTCTTCGGCGAGCTTCAAACGGTCGTTGTAGAATTGCTCGTCCACATCGCACAGCGTTTTGATCCTCACGTTCCGGTTTTCTTTCAGGCTGGCCCATTTATGAATATGGTTCTCGCCCTGGCCGCGGATTCCGATCACACACAGGTTGATACGGTCGTTGGCTCCGATGATGGATCCATAAGATTTGGCGGAAAATCCCATGCCACCGATGGCTATTCCGGCCCCGCCAACCAGGCTCTGCTTGATAAAATCCCTTCGTTCACTCATGACCTATTGTTTGATTTAATTAGTTGTTTCCCATTGTTCAACCAGAACCTGATAAGCCTTCGGAAGATTTTCCGGCTTCCAGGAACCTTCGATGGATATGCCCCCACAGTAACCACTTTTCTTCAGCGCCGCAAAGTAAGGTCTGAAGTCGTCACCTGCCATTCCCGGAGCCGTACGCTCGCGGATTTCAGCAATATGGCAATGAACCAGATAATTTCCCGCACCCATCAGTATTTCAGGTCCCTCGTTTTCCCGCATCATGTGGAAAATATCCGCCAGTATCCTGATATTAGGATCGTTCACTTCCATAGCAATACTGAGTCCTTCCGACACGGTATTGATGAAATTGGTTTCGGATTTCTGTAAGTTTTCAATGGCGATAGTAACCCCGTATATTCGAGCCAGAGGTCCCATTTTTTTCAGGAGGTCCACCATTTGGCTGCGGGCCTGTAGCGGGTCAAATCCATCGGGTACCGAGCGGGCTCCGCTGCTGCCGAACACAATGATCCGGATGCCGGCCGACTGTGCCCGGCGGAAAGCCTTTTCGGCATATTTTAGTACGGTATCCTCACGGGCATCGGGACCGGTCACCTTAAGTGTACCCGGAAGAAATCCGTTGCAGGCAATCACGGGAAGGGAACAGGTATCAAACTCTTTAATTTTAATCTTAAAATCAGTTTCTGTATTTCCCGGCATCAGATCCCTGCCAACACTGCCTTCGAGATAGGCAAACCCGGCAGCTTTTAACAAGGCTGCATGGGAAAGGGAGGTGCACACACCAAATTCCACTTTGCCGACCGGCGATACCTGAGCGGATATCCAGGAAAATGAAACAAGTAGGAATCCGCCTATAACCCCGGCCCCACGGATGTTCACCCAGAAGTTCCTGTTTAATGGCCTGTCGTGCCGGGTCCTTGGTATCATTGCTTTTTAATTTATATGCCGGCAATTATTGCCGACCGGTCGAGAATTTCCTTAATTCTTCCGATCCAGTCCTTGTGCTCAGCTTTCATGAATACCGACCGCATACTGGTCACCGTATCCTGGTCGCAGAGGATTCCTGCGGATTTAAAATCATAAAAGTCGTGGGGCAGCTCGGCCAGTGCCAGATCGAGATGATTTCGCCCGGCCTCTTCAAATAGTTTCCGCGACAATCGGGAAATTTCCGAAAGGGATTTCGCCTTGGGAACCCAGATGACAATATCAAGCTCAGGGCGGAAGGCTGTCAGAAAGCGGGGATCTTTTTCGACTAAATGGTAAAACTCCAGCGCCGCTTCACGACCGCTGCTGATTCCAGCGGCAAATTCGCCGCCCTTTTCCAAAGGCATGAGCTTTTGTGTGGCCCATAGCGCTACAGCTGAGGCGCCGGGCCGGGAGCATTCCAGACTGATCTCACCCAGATGGAGCTCGTCGGAACTAAAGTAGGTATACGGGGAATCATGCTTGTAAAACTGTCCCACCGAAGGGTCTCTGAAAAGGATACACCCGCAACCGTATGGCTGCATACCGTGCTTGTGCGGATCCACCACGATGGAGTCCACCTCACCCAGCCGGTCGAATACCAGACGCGTGCCCAGATCGAGATTTTCGGCCAGGGTAAAATATCCGCCATAAGCGGTGTCGGCATGAATCCTGAAGTTATATTGTTCCTGAAGTGCCAGAATTTCCGGAAGCGGATCGGCCGCTCCCGTAGCAGTGGTCCCGATGGTCGCCACCAGCGTCCCGATCTCCTGGCTATCCAATAATTTCTGCAGCAATTGCATATCCATCCGGCCCTGGCGGTCGACCCCTACCGACTGGAAAGGCAACCCCAGCACCTTGCTCAGCCGATTATGCGTATAATGCGCCTGGGTTGAAGCCACAATCAGCTTTCCAGGCCGGAGTTGTCCGGATACAAACAAAGCCTCCAGATTGGCCATCGTACCTCCGCCGGTGAGGTGCCCCAGGAAGGTTTCCCAACCAAACATCCGGGCAATTTCTGCCACCGCCTCCTTTTCCATCCTCGAACTGGCCCGGCCGCCATCGAGGGCATGGTTATTCGGGTTGATATAAAGCGAAAGCATATAAGCCAGCCTGGCTACCGGGTGGGGTGGCTTGAGCATCTGGCCCGCATACAACGGATGAAAATAAGCGAAGTTATCTTTCATCCGATCCGCCACCTCGAGTAATACTGACTCCATCCTTTCCGGATCCGCATCAGTTCCAGAAAAGGTATCCAGATGCTGAAACCCCTCATTCAGGCGCTTTAGTGCCGAACCCAGAATTTTTAAGGATTCGCTCTCCAACCCAATTGCTCTATTTTCGTGTGACTCCAACATTTTAGCGGTGTAAATCATGTAAAAATCCCGTAACTGCATCTCTCCACAGATCGTATCCTTTCCGGTTCATATGCAATCCATCTTCCTGAAAGATATCCTTTTTCGGGGTTCCGTCGGCTTCCAGCATGGGATTCCACATATCCAGATAATACACATCCTGCATCCCCGAGGCGAGCGTCTTAAGCTTCAGGTTAAAGTCTAAAAATCGTGCCTTCAGGTTCCAGCGGGCAATACTCGGCTTGGCCGAAAAAAAACAGATAACCGAATGGGGCAGCTTTTCCCGGATGCGGTTAACCAGCTTGCGTGCCGACACCAGGATCGAATCCGGCTCTTCCCCCATCCCCAGGTCATTATCCCCCTCATAAATAAAGATTATGGAGGGTTTGTATGGTAGGATCAGGGTATCGGCATAATATAAAAGTTCACTCATGATGGATCCACCAAACCCCCTGTTGAGCACCTTCCGGCCTTGAAAATCCTCATCGAGGGAAGTCCAGATCCGTACGGTGGAACTGCCGGTAAACAGGATCAGGTCGCGGATTGCAGCGTAGTTGGTGGTGTCGGCCTTAAACTGATCGATCTCCTTCTGAAACCTCGCCGGGCTTTGCGCACAGGCAATTTGAAATGATATCAGGGCGATTAAGAGGATCCAACCTGCTCGCTGCAGGATTTTACAAACAATATTGGGTTCATATTTGCTTGTCATACAATCCTTTGGATTACTATAATATTGGTCGGCTAATCATGGAAAAGTAATAAATTCCTCGTTTAAATCCGGTCAAATCCCACACCTTTTGGGAAATAGGTATCTTTAATGGTTTGTATCTTTCCAATCCTGGTTTAAATCTTATTCCGATGAAAGTCGCACCCTTCCTACCTGCACTGTTAATCATGGCCTCATGCAGCCTGATGCCCGCGAAAAAAATCTATGTAACCACCGAAGGCACTGACCTCGGCACGGGTTCGAAAAGTCAGCCGCTGCAGAGCCTGGATGCCGCGCGGGAGGCGGTACGGAAAATCCGGTTGGAGAGTCCGGATCGCAATATCCGGGTCTTGATCGGTGAAGGAACCTGGTACCTGACCCGGCCGCTGCAGTTCGGCGCCGCCGATGGAGGGTCCGGAAAAGCCTCCGTATCCTGGGAGGGAATGCCGGACGGAAAAACCCGGATTTCAGGCGGGAAGGAAATTGGCGGATTCCGCGATGCGGGATATGGGATCTGGTGGGCAAACGTGGATTCATCGCTGCGTTTCGAACAACTGTATGTGGATGGGATCAGGGCCGTAAGGGCGCGGACCCCGAACCTGCAGGATTCCCTTCCAAGAATCTATCTGACGAAATCAAACTGGGTATATCACCCCGATTCCTCAGTCCGGAATATTACCGTTCAGGTCAAGGACCGGGGGTATTTCAAGGATCTGATGCCCACCGGAGATTTTGAAATGGTGGTTTTCAAAGACTGGACTACCTCGCGTTTTCATGTGTACGGATTGAATGCCGATCCTGCAGAGATTTACCTGAAGCCGCCGTTCGCCCTGTTTGACGGATCGTATAATTCCATATTTGCCGGAAATGCCGACCGGTACAGCTGCTTTCTGGAGGGGGATCCGGCCTTTCTGGATCAGCCGGGCGAGTGGGCCCTGTCGGCAATTGACCAAAGAGTCTATTACAAACCGTTGCCGGAACAGCAACCCGACCGGGTGAAGGTAACCGCTCCGGTGTCATCCCGGCTGATTCTGATTAAAGGTACACGCGAAAATCCGGTGCAAAACCTCGGATTCCGCAATCTGACCCTCGAACACAGCGCCTACCTGCTTCCGGAATTCAATTGCGACGGCATGCAGGCAGCCTTTTATTATCCGGGTAATACGCCGGCCACCGGCGGTGCCGGACTCATCAACCCTGCAGTGGAATTGGAATGGGCCGATCACTGTAGTCTGGAGAATTGCCGGGTTCAGTACATCGGAGGAAATGGCATTTACCTGGGAGCCGGCGCGCGGGATAACCGGATTTTACTAACCTCGGTCGTTGACGTGGGCGGAAACGGAATTATGATCGGATTGACCTACGACCCGAAAGAGGATACCCTCATCCTTCCTGTAAACAATACGATTTCAGGAGGATCGGTGTCCCGTGCAGGGGCCGCGTTCCAGGGGTCAGTGGGAATCTGGTTGGGCTTTGGCGCCGGAAATGAAATCTCAAACTGCGAAGTTTACGACCTTCCCTATACCGGCATTTCCTTGGGCTGGCAGTGGAATCCTCTGCCTACCTCCTCGCGGAACAACCGGATCCTGAACAACCGCATCCACCATGTCATGCAGGTACTCGGCGACGGAGGCGGTATCTATACTCTTGGCTATCAGCCCGGTTCTCTCATCAAAGGGAATGACATCCACGATATTCTACGAAGCGAACTCAATCATGCCTCCGACAATAACGGAATGTTTATCGATGAAGGCAGCAAAGGTTACACGATCGAGGAAAATACCATCAGCAATACCGCCCATACCAATATCCGCGGACACCGCGCGGCGGGAGTGGAGCTCACACGCAACACCTTCCATTCGGGAAACCTGGCTGCCGTTAGTCATACCCCTCCTTACGACGCCATGATTTATGTTAACAAGGACACGACCGTAACCTGGAAGAATCCCGGCTGGCCCCGGGAGTGGGGATATGGGGATTCGGTGACGGCGTTCACTTTGCATGACATTTGATTTTTAAAGTAAGGCAGAAGGCAG
>JBBQOG010000090.1:0-9877 GCA_038330665.1 Bacteroidales bacterium | reverse complement strand
CCCGTGCACGTTATTTGCCTGGTAGGCTGGATTGCAACCCCGTCATACCGGACGATGGCCCCGACACGCCTCCCTGCATGCCGAAAACCGGAACCCGTGATGGCAAGAGATCCGTGGAAAACCCGAATTGGCCCATCAGCTCAACCGAGGGTCTGTTTTCAGCAAAGTCCCATAGAATACCTTCCGATAAACCCGTTGTCGTGGTGGTAATTTCGCCGGTAAGTTTTAACGCGATGTAATCGCCCGGCAGCATGATTTTGTCGATCTGAGCATAAATATCCGGCTCATTGGCTTTTACCCAGGCTAGTTTGGCTGCAGTAAAATTTCCCGGATTATTGAGCAAATGATCCATGCAGAACTTCGCTCCCAATCCTTCAAAAGCCGCCTGACCGAATGAAGTGGCTCTTGAGTCGCACCAGATGATCGAACTTCGTAAAGGCTTGCCATGTTTGTCCACAGCTACCAATCCATGCATCTGGTAGGAAATCCCGACTGTTTTCACCGCGGCCAGGTCGCCTCCCCTGGATTTTAGAATCCGCAGTGATTCCACCACATGGTGCCACCAGTTATCCGGGTCCTGTTCGGCCCATCCGGATTGTGCAGCTATTATGGGCAATTCACTGTCAGGCGACTGGGCAGAAGCGGTAACCAGCCCGGTTTCAGCATCTACAAGCGACGCCTTTATCGACGAAGATCCAATATCAAGACCGAGCAATAGGGACATGGTTAATTAATTTAATGAGGTTTGTATGTATCAGCGTTTCATGGTTTCAGCGTTTGTATTCGACAAGCTCGCCTGGGGCTCGGTTCATATTCCCGCCCCCACTTTCGTGAGGGCAGGCCCTTCGCGGGAATGACAAGTCTTCGTTAATCACCTGTTTCGTGTCAGGAGTCAGGTGTTGTGATCTTCTCCCAGGCTCCTTTATTTTTAGGCTGATAAGTAATCGTTGTGACCGAGTTCATTGCATAAGCACGCATGGTGTCGATGCCGTCGAGCCCTACATGACTGGCGATCTGCACGAGTAAATTGCCCAAGGCCGTAGCCTCGGCAGGGCCCGCAATCACGGGTATTCCGGTGGCATCGGCGGTAAACTGGCAAAGCAGCGGATTGAGCGAGCCGCCTCCGATCATGTGTATTTTTTCAATCGGGTGGGGACTTACCTCTTTCAGTTGGTTCAGAACGGTCCGGTATTTCAATGCCAGGCTTTCGAATATGCACCGGGCGAATTCAGGAATGGTTTGCGGAGCCACCTGGCCGGTTCTGATGCAATAATCCGAGATCGCTTGCGGCATATCGTGCGGGTTCATAAACACAGGATCATCGGGGTCGACCACCGACTGAAACGGTGTCACTTTCCGGCATTGGCTGATCAATTCGGTATAGGATAATTCCTGGTCCTTGTCCCAGATCTTCTTGCACTCCTGAAGCAGCCACAACCCGGTGATATTCTTGAGGTAACGAATTTTTTTCCCCACGCCTCCTTCATTGGTAAACAGATACTTGAAGCTGTCTTCCGTCAGAATCGGTGCGTCGGTTTCAATACCCATAAGCGACCAGGTTCCGCAGCTGATGTAAGCCCAGTTTTTGCCCTCGGCAGGTATCGCGGCTATTGCTGAGGCGGTGTCATGCGCCCCGACTGCTACCAGGGAAATCTGGTTAACACCCAGTTCACTCAGGATGCCCGGCTTCAATCCCCCGATCTGTGTTCCCGGCTCCACGATGTCATCCAGAATGTGGATGGGCAAACCGAGACGGATCAGGAGGTCCGGATACCAGTTCCGGGTTTTCGGATTCAGCAATTGTGAGGTGGAAGCAATGGTATATTCTGAATAGGCTGTCCCTGTAAAAAGATAGCCCAGCAGATCGGGTACGAATAATAATTTATCGGCATTCAGCAACAACATGGGGAATTTCTTTTTCAGCGCCCAGAGCTGAAACAGCGAGTTGAACTGCATAAACTGAATACCTGTCTTTGCATATAATTCTTTCGGGCGAATGACCTTAAATACCTCTTCCATAGCTGTTTCTGTCAGGGAGTCACGATAGGCAAAAGGATTTCCGATCGGCTGGCCATTCCCGTCGAGCAAACCAAAATCCACCCCCCAGGTATCAATACCAATGGATACCGGGATCACGTTATGCTTCTTTACGCAAAGCCTGAGACCGGTCATCAACTCTTCAAATAATTTGTTGATATCCCAGTAATAATGCCCCTCGTGAAGAAACATTTCATTCGGGAACCGATGAATTTCCTCCAAAGTTACTTTGCAGCCATCGAGGGTGCCCAATATGGCGCGACCGCTGCCGGCACCAATATCAAAAGCTAAATATTGTGTGTTAATCATTTAGAACAAAAATTGGCTTGACTTTAAAGATATAAGTTTTTCGGGAATTGCCGTTCACAGGTCCTCACTAAGAACCTTGCAGATTTCTTCCTGGATTCTTTCGCTGGTCAGGGCATATCCGGCGAGAAGAATGGAGGTCACAAAATCCTCATGCCTGCGACCGGTCCGGTAATCCGGTTCCCTGACGGGATGCTTCAGGTACCGCCCGATAAACTCAGGGGTTTCGGAAATGTTCAGAACCGCATGGTAAAACACCATATTACGTTTCCGGTATATCGATGAACCTAGTATTTTTTTTTCACCGATGGTAATGTCGGAAATGCCTTTCTCCTGTAGATCAGAAATACCGAGATTCGTGAGGGAATTTATGAGCAGTTTGTTTATTCGTTTGAAGTAAACCTGTGGATTTTCCAGTTTTTCAGATAACAGACGTACGGAAATGACCACGGTGTTTGGGGTCAGAATCACGGTCTGTCCACCGGTTTGTCTTTTGTAAACCAATATCCCATCGGCCGCAGCCAGATCACCGTGCACAGCAGTATCTTCCTGATTGCTCTGGCCCAAAACGATCACTGCCTCAGTCGGCTGCCAGACCATAAAAGCACTATCTGTTGCTTCCGGATCGATCAGAATATGGTCGGGGAGGGAGTAAGGGGGGGTGGATTGTAGCATGTATATTGATGGGGCTGGGACAAAAAGGCAGAAGGCAAAAGGCAGAAGGCAAAAATTAGTCCAAAGAGATAGGAAATAGGAATTAAGTTTAGCTTGTAATAAATTGATAATGAAGTGATTCTTATTTTTTACTTCTTTGGTCTTTTTACTAATTTTTGCCTTCTGCCTTCTGCCCTCTGCCTTATTTATGTATGGGTTTATCAGCGGCATCCATTCCGGCCTCCAGGAATACCTCCGAAACGGTCGGATGCGCATGCATGGTCCGGGCCACATCGTAAACCGTGGCATCAACCGACATGAAAGCGGCAGCCTCGGCGATCAGGTCGGTTGCATTGGCTGCAATAATTTGTACGCCAAGTACTTCGCCTAATTTTTTCCCGGATAGGATACGGATCATTCCTTCGGCGCTATCTTCCGCCAGCGCCTTGCCGTTAGCCGACATCGGAAATTCTCCGATGCGATAGTCAATTCCCTGTTCACGGATTTCCATTTCAGTAAGGCCAATCTGCGCCACCTCCGGATGGGTGTAAATATTGATCGGACACTGCTTCATGTTCATGCTTCCCGGAACTCCCTGAACATGGTTCACGGCAAAAATCCCCTGTGCCGAAGCGGCATGTGCAAGGTAGGATAGTCCGTTGACGTCCCCGATGGCATAAACTCCGGGAACTTTGGTCTGCAGAAATTCATCCACCGGAATAAATCCATGATCATCCGGGCTCAGATCCAGGTCGGATGGCGGGATGATCCCATTCCGCCACGAACAATTGATTACCACATCAAACGGAATTTCCACTCCGTTAACGATCAGCTTGTCGTCGGTCACAGAAGTGATCCGGCTGTTTTCAATAATCCTGATTCCCTGACTCCTGGTCTTCTTTAATATATATTGCCGGAGATAGTCATCGACACCGGGTAGTACATTCTCAGCAGGGCTGATGACAGTGATGTTTTTGTCGATTAGTTGAAAAAATTGAGCCAGTTCAAGGGTTACCGGTCCATGGCCAACCAGGATGATCCGCTCCGGGAGGTCCTTCATCCCCAGGAGATATTCGACCTGGATCAGTTTTCCCTCGGCAAAATCAATGCTTAAGGGGGCAGGATAGGATCCGGTGGCAATGAAAATATTTTTAGTTTCCAGTAACCGGTTTTGTACGGAGACGGATTGGGCCGATAGGATCCGTGCTTCCCCCTTGATGACTTCCACCGCATTTTTTTTCAGCAGGAAATTAACCCCCCCGGTGAGCTTGGTGACAATCTTGGCTGATCGCTCCTTCGCCCGGGTCCAGTTAAAGTTTACCTTGGACTGATCAATTCCGTCGATTCCCAGGTTTTCTGCTGATTTGATCCGGTTGTAAAACTTGGCACTTTCAATCAGCGCCTTGGTGGGGATACATCCCCAGTTGAGACACATGCCTCCGATTTCCTTTTTTTCGATCAGTGCGGTTTTCATGCCCAGCTGACCGGCACGAATGGCGGCAACATATCCGGCAGGTCCGGCACCTATGATGATCAGATCATATTCCATAGACTCAGTTTTCAGTTGAACAAAGTTAACCGATTATTATTGATACCGGATCGCTGAGATATTCCATCACCCGGTTAAGGAAACGGGTTACCTCTCCTCCGTCGACTAAACGGTGATCGACCGACAGGCTCAGCGGCAACAGGGTGCCCGCAACCACCTGTCCGGCCTTGACCACGGGTTTTTCAACCAGGCGGCCAATACCCAGAATCCCAGCTTGGGGATAATTGATCACCGGAACCGCAAACTGTCCTCCGATGGATCCGTAATTGGTCAGGGTAAAAGTCCCGCCTTTCATATCCTCCAGGGTGAGTTCCCGCTTCCGTGACTTGTCGGAGATCTGGTTGAGAGCTAATGCGATATCCTTGATAGTCATCTTGTCAACATTTCGGATGACCGGTACGACTAATCCCTCTTCCGTATCGACAGCAACCCCGATGTTATATTGTTTTTTAAGGATGATCCTGCTGTTCTCCAGATCCATTTCGGCGTTAAGTATCGGATGTTGTTTTAGCGCCATGGCCGTGGCCTTCAGGATAAACGGAAGATAGGAAAGCCTCACGCCTTCATTCGCGAATTGTTCCTTGTACTTCAGGCGTATGGC
The DNA here is from genome assembly GCA_038330665.1 of Bacteroidales bacterium. Lineage (GTDB taxonomy): Bacteria > Bacteroidota > Bacteroidia > Bacteroidales > UBA12481 > UBA12481. Next base: position 4,730 of record JBBQOG010000090.1, on the reverse strand, counting down.
GATCAGCTCCGAAACCTCGACTTCGTCAAATACGGTCATGTGTGCCGCATTATGCTTCGATTGAATCATGTTCCGCGCGATGGCTTTACGCATCTGGGTCAACGGTTTGTACTCCACTTCGGGATCGAGATCCGAAACGCGTGATGCGAGATGCGGAAGATCGGAATTGTGAGGCGTTTCGCGTCTCGCATTTCGCATCACGAACGCTTGTATATCCAGTTTGGTTACCCTTCCGGCCGGACCGGTTCCCGAAACCTCGTTGATGTCGATCCCTTCCTCACGTGCCATAGCCCGGGCAACCGGAGTGGCAAGGGCACGCGGGGGAAGTTTTGACGAAATCTGCTGTCCGGATTGGGGCACGGCTTCGGTACTGGCGGGAAGATAGGCCGAATTATCGGCAATTTCCAGCGTTCCCACCACACCGGCTCCCTCTTCCTTGACCGTCTCAAAGAGGGGTTTCGCTGCCTCTTCTATGGCAGCGGCTCCGTTAATCCCTGGAATGTCGTATTCAACCAGCGGACTGCCTACATGGATGGTTTCTCCAACCTGCCCGTAAATGGCCGCTATGATACCTGTTTTCGGGGAGGGGATGTCCGTGACTACCTTGTCGGTTTCCATTTTAACCAATGGCTGCCCCATCTCAACCTGGGCGCCTTTGCCTACATACCATTCCGCAATAATTCCTTCATCCAGTCCTTCGCCAATATCCGGAAATTTGAAAATATATCTCATGAGATTAGAAGTTTACGGTTTTTTGAATCTCATAGAATATCTTTTCAGGCGAGATCATATAATGATGCTCACCCTTAGGCAGTGGAACAATCGTGTCGAATGCCGTGACCCTCTTCGGAGGGGCCTGCAGGTACAGAAATGCTTCTTCGTTCGCCACAGCTATGATTTCAGAACCGACGCCAAAGGAGGTAGGCTCTTCCGCAACAAATACGATCCTTCCCGTTTTGCGGATCGATTCGGCCAGCGTTTGCTTATCCATCGGGTAAAGGGTCCGCAGGTCGATCAACTCTGCCGAGATCCCGCTTTCCTTGAGCCTTGGCAATGCTTTTTGTACTTCCCGTACCATCGCACCATAAGCCACCACCGTCACATCGGTGCCCGGTACAATTATTTTAGCCTTACCGATCGGTATGGAATATTTTTCCTCGCTTACTTCCTGCTTGATGGCCCGGTAAATTCTTTTGGGTTCCATAAAAAGTATCGGATCTTCCGATTCGATGGCCGATATCAGCAATCCTTTAGCATCAGCCGGAGTGGATGGAATCACAACCTTGATGCCCGGAATCTGTGCATAAAGGGCTTCCATGCTTTCAGAATGATGCTCCAGCGCATTAATTCCACCCCCGTATGGGATCCTGACTACCACAGGCATTCCGTACTTCCCCCGCGAGCGGTTCCGCATCCGGGCCAGGTGCGAGATAATCTGATTGAATGCCGGATACACAAAACCACAGAACTGCATCTCCACCACCGGCCTTAATCCGGCGGCTGCCATTCCAATGGCGGTTCCCACAATGGCCGATTCCGCCAACGGGGAATCAAATACCCGGTCTGCACCATATTTTACCTGTAATCCCTCTGTTACGCGGAAAACGCCTCCTTCCACGCCGACATCTTCACCGAACACCACAATTGATGGATCTTCTTTAAGCTTGATATCCAACGCGTTATTAATCGCATTTACCAAATTCATTATTTTTGTGGCCATAGCTTTATATTATGAATTTGATTCTTTCCATTCCAGAAATTTTCTGTGCTCCGATTGTTGTCTGATCAGGTCATCGGGCATATCGGCATACATATATTTGAATACATCCTCGAGGGGGTAGGGCGGCTGGTTTTCGGCTTCAATGAAGATCCGGTCGATCTCCGACCGGAAACCTTCTTCCAGTCTCCCGTCTTCAGCTTCTTCGATCAATTTCCGCCCGGTCAGGTATTTTTTAAATCTTTTTAAAGGATCCCTCTTCTCCCAGATCTCCTCTTCCTCCTTTGAGCGGTATTTGGTCGGATCATCGGAGGTGGTGTGCGCCCCCATGCGATAGGTGACCGCCTCAATAAGGACCGGTCCCTTTGCCGCACGGCAATATTCTGAGGCTTCCTGCAAAGTTTTCAGCATGGCAAGGAAATCATTGCCATCCACCTGAATGCCAGGCATTCCATAGGCCAATGCCTTAATCGCAATGCCTTCGGAAGCGGTTTGCATGCGGAAGGGTACGGATATCGCGAACTGATTGTTCTGAACCACGAAAATGACCGGAACTTTCCACACCGCTGCAAAATTCAGCGCTTCATGAAAATCCCCCTCCGAGGTTCCGCCATCTCCCACAAATGCGTATACCACTTCATCCAGTTTCTTGTATTTAATCGCGTAACCGATGCCGGTGGCATGTGGCAGCTGCGAGGCGATGGGGACCGAGATGGGCAGGATGTGATTGGCCTCGGGCCAGCTGTTTCCAGATTCATAGCCCATGAAATACATGAAAATATCTTTTAAGGTGGCTCCTTTGGCCAGCCATGCACCCATTTCCCTGAAGGCAGGTACCAGCCAGTCGTCGTGGCGCATCACCTGCGCCGCTGCTCCATGAATGGCCTCCTGACCGTAATTGGGCGGATACGTATATATCCTGCCCTGCCGCTGGTAACTGACTGTCATGTGGTCTGCCGTGCGGGCAAAAAGCATATCATGATAGGCCTTTACCAATTGTTGATCATCGATCTCAGGCATGTGCTTCTCAGAGGTGATCCGGCCCTCATCATCCAATATCCGGAACATCTTCTTTTTTGTTGCATCAAATTCCTTGAACATTTCGTAATAGGTTGTTGTAGCATTCGAACAAACTGAATCCGGTTTTGTTCACCGCTCAGGAGGCAGCAAACCGGACAATATTGACAATCACCTGAACTGCCTTTTCCATCGACTGGACCGGAATATATTCATACCGGCCATGGTAATTATGCCCACCCGTAAACAGGTTGGGCGTAGGGAGCCCCATATAGGAAAGCTTGGATCCGTCGGTGCCCCCCCGGATGGGAATAATCAGGGGTTCCACGCCGGCTTCCTTCATCGCTTTGGCCGCAAGCTCAACAATATGGTAAACCGGCAGAATCTTTTCTTTCATGTTGAAATACTGGTCCCTGACGGCAGCCTTTACCGTACCGGCCGGATACCGTGAGTTTAAACGGGCCGCGATCTCTGCGAGCAGGTTCTTTCGCTCGGTAAACCGCGCAAAGTCATGATCCCGTATGATATAGTCAAGCCTGGCCTTCTCCACCGTGCCCTCCAGTCTTGTCAGGTGAAAAAAGCCCTCATAGCCTTCGGTCTTCTCGGGACGGTCGTTCACGGGCAGCATGGCATGCAGGTCAACTGCCATCTGCAGGGCGTTGATCATCTTGTCTTTGGCCGTTCCGGGGTGCACATTGCGCCCCTGTATGTGGATCACAACCGAGGCAGCATTAAAATTTTCATACTCCAGTTCACCGATCGGTCCACCATCTACGGTATAGGCAAATTGCGCACCGAATTTTTTTACATCGAACAGATCCGCCCCGCGACCGATCTCTTCATCCGGCGTAAAGCCGATACGGATATTCCCATGCGGAATTTCCGGATGATCATTCAGATATTTCATCGCCTCCACAATTTCACTTACCCCAGCTTTATCGTCGGCCCCAAGCAGTGTGCTCCCATCGGTGACAATCAGATCCTGCCCCTTGTAGTTGAGCAGGTCCGGAAATTCTATCGGACTTAATCTGATATTCCCTTTGGCATCCAACGGAATATCAATACCGGTATAATTTCTGATTATCTGTGGGTTAACATTGCGACCAGAGCAATCCGGACTCGTATCCAGGTGGGCGATAAACCCGATAACCGGAACCGGTTTGCTTACATTCGAAGGCAGGGTGGCCATGATATAACCGTTGCGATCGTGCGTGATCTCCGTACACCCGATCTCCTGAAGATCAGAGAAAATCAGCCGGGCCAGTTCGGCCTGGCCCGGGGTGCTCGGACAGGAAGCTGACGCAGAATCAGACTGGGTATTAATCCGGACATAACGGATAAATCGGTCGGCAATGGGGGAGTGATCGGGCATAGTTTAAATTGTTAAGCTAATATAGTTAAAAATGACGAAACGCGGAACAGTCGGCAGTCGGCAGTTGGCAGTCGGCAGTCGGCAGTTGGCAGTCGGCAGTCGGCAGTCGGCAGTTGGCAGTCGGCAGTTGGCAGTCGGCAGTCGGCAGTCCGTTCCCATCGGAGAGTAGTCATCCCCGCGAACGCGGGGACCCCGTCCCTTACCGCGAAACTCTCAGCCGGGACCCCGTCCCTTACCGCGAAACTCTCAGCGGGGGACCCCGTCCCTTACCGCGAAACTCTCAGCCGGGACCCCGTCCCTTACCCCCTACTCAACATCTTCCGGAAGTTCCTCGTCCCCGATCTCGGGCAACATCATCGATGCTTCCCGGGCCGGCAGCGACTCTACATCTCTCAGTTTCCGCTGGATGGCTTTGGTGCGCGTACCCACCAGTTCATCAATTTGCGAGGATGCGGTATGCAGGTTTTTCTGTGCTTTGTCGAGTAATCCGCCAAATTTTTCGAATTCGGTTTTGATGGCACCCAAAACCTGCCATACTTCACTGCTCCGTTTCTGAATGGCCAGCGTTTTAAATCCCATCTGCAGGCTATTCAATATAGCCGCCAGGGTGGTGGGTCCGGTAAC
>JBBQOG010000089.1:0-9917 GCA_038330665.1 Bacteroidales bacterium | reverse complement strand
GAAACCTATCGTTACGCTATGCCGGGTGATGAATTTGTGCCGCAAGGCGAACTGTGGGTTTTTGATGTGAATGCCAAAAAAGGGGTGAAAATCCAGACGGAAAAATGGAAAGACCAGACCCTCGGAGTTGACCTGATCAATAAGCGGTCGGACGAGCTCGTGTTCATCCGCAAAGACCGGACCTGTGCGAAAATCGACGTGTGCCTGGCGAATGTGGCCACCGGAGATTCCAAGGTGTTATTCTCTGAAACCTGCGAACCTTATTTTAACAACGAATATACCAACCTGCACGTCATCAATCAGGGTAAAGACCTGATTTGGTGGTCGGAACGCACCGGATTCGGACAACTGTATCTGTATGACGGGGAAGGAAATCTGAAGAACCCGATTACCACGGGCAATTTTGTCGTTGGAAGCGTGACCCGGATTGACACCCTGGCCCGCGAGGTTTATTTTGAAGGATACGGAAAAGAAGTCGGCATCAACCCCAACTATTCCCTGATTTACAAGGCCAAGCTGGATGGAACCGGATTTCAGCTGGTGACCCCCGAGGATGCCAACCATGCGGTGAGCTTCCCGGAATCGAGCAAATATATGGTCGATAATTTTTCCCGTGTCGACCTGGCTCCCCGTTCCATACTGCGTGACAACAAAGGAAACGTATTGATTGATCTGGAAACCATGGATTTACGGAGGCTGATCGAATCGGGATGGCAGATGCCCGAACGGTTTGTGGTGAAAGCAGTTGATGGGGTTACGGATTTATACGGTGAATTGTGGAAACCGTTCAAAATGGAAAAGGATCGCAAGTATCCGATCATTTCCTATGTATATCCCGGATCGCAAACCGAAAGTGTATCCATCCGCTTCACCCCTACCGGTGGAAAAAACCAGTCGCTGGCGCAACTAGGTTTCGTGGTGATTTCGGTGGGACACCGCGGCGGCAGTCCGAAGCGTTACAAGTATTACCATACCTTCGGATATGACAACCTTCGTGATTATGCCCTGGCCGATGATAAATATGCACTCGAACAGCTGGCCGACAAGTATGATTTTATCGACATTACGAAAGTCGGTATTTTCGGCCACTCCGGCGGGGGATTCATGTCGACTGCAGCGATTCTTACCTATCCGGATTTTTACACGGCTGCCGTTTCCTCATCGGGAAACCACGACAACAATATTTACAACCTGTGGTGGGGTGAAACGCACAATGGGGTAAAAGAGTTAGTAAAACCGGTGAAGAAAGACCGGAAGAAAGACGATAAGACCGTTAAAACTGAAGAAAAAGTGAAAACCGGTGAACCCGAAGATTCTGAGGATATGGTGTATGCGGAGGATTCTGTCAAAAAAGAAACCAAAATCGTGTTCGAAGCTAAGATCAACAAGAATCAGGATATGGCCAAAAATTTAAAAGGACACCTGATGCTGGTCACCGGAGATATCGACAATAATGTTCATCCGGGAAATACGGTCCGCGTGGCGGATGCCCTGATCCAGGCCGGCAAGCGCTTCGACTTCATGATCATGCCGGGCCAGCGTCACGGCTATGGCCCTTACACCAAATACTTCGACCGGGCCATGTGGTATTATTTCGCCGAACATTTGTTGGGAGATACCCGGACAAATGTGGAGATTTATTTACCCGACGAAAAATAGAGAAAAGAAGTTTAGGAGGTTAGACGTTTAGGAGTTTAGACGTTTAGGAGTTTAGAGGTTTAGGAGTTTAGAGGTTTAGAGGTATAGGAGGTTTAGAGGTATAGGAGGGGAGGGTTCTGGGTTTCAGGGTTATCCGTTGCCAGGGCATTTATGCCTTGGATGGGCCCTCAGTCAGGATGGCTATTGGATCAATGGAATTCTCAACATATTAGCGGCTCCGCGGCTCAATTTATCGGGGAGGAGCCGCTCTATTTACCCGGGAATATTTCCTGGATCATGGTGATCCACCCGTGTATCGATCCCACTTCCCACCCACGGGAGTGTTGATTGTAGGGTAGGACCATTAGACCAACGCCTTGATGACACTGCCACCGAAGGAAATTCCGTGCGTTAACCTCCTAAACGTCTAAACTCCTAAACTCCTAACCTCCTAAACTCCTAACCTCCTTGCCTTTATCCACTAAACCCGCACTCGTGGTGACTGCCATCGCAGAAGGGTTTATTTTTACTTGCGCCGCAGCGGCAAAGTGCGATTTGTTTTCCGGTTTCAAATAGCTCACCGTTGATCTTTTTCATCAGGAAGTGGCCTTTGATGAGTGCCGGTCCATTTTCGAGGATGATCACTTCGGTAAGGGGAGTGGGTACGATCTCTGCACTGGCAGGTTCACTTTTCGGAGCCTCATTTTCGCCGACCTGGATATCCCGGTTCCATTTCCAGGTGAGGGCATCCGTCGGGCATTTTTCCACGATCTTAATAATTTCCTCCGTGGAGCCGCCCTGCATGTTTACCCAAGGCCGCTTGGTGGGATCAAACACTTTGCGGAGCTGCATAAAGCAAATGGTAGCATGAATGCAGGCATCCGGCTTCCAGTATACGGTGATTTCACCGTTCGTATATTCGCGATCGTTAGATTTTGCCATAATTCAGCAACTTGTTTTTCTGGTGGGACAGGCGAAAAAATTTCCGCTACAGTTTTCGTATTTTGATATTCCTGAAGCTGGTGGTGCCGCCATGATCCTGGAGGGCGATGTAACCTTCCTTGTATTTTCCGTATCCTTCGGCATCCCGCCACTTCGAATTTCTTTTCAGTTCGTTCCATTCCGTGGTCCACATTTCATATTCCACCACTTTTCGGTCGTTCAGCCAGTGCTCAACATGGCCACCTTTTACCACAATCTTCGACGTGTTCCATTCGTCCAGTGTTTTAACCTGTCCGTTTTTCGGCGCATTCATATCATAGTTGGAACCGGAAATGTTTTTTGCGTTGGAAGTTGGATAAGCCACATCGTCGAGCAGCTGGTATTCCGGACCGGTCATGTAAACAGTCTCATACTGGTCGCCTTCTACCACATGAAAAAATATGCCTGAATTGCTGTTCTGCGCAACTCTCCATTCGAGGTAAAATTCAAAATCCTGATATTTTTCTTTGGTGATAATATCCCCCCCTTTGCCTTCGGGCAACCCGAGCGCGGTCATCGACCCCTCCTCGATCAACCAACCCTGGACCTTATTCATTTTGTAGCAGCGCCACTGGTCCATGGATTTGCCATCAAACAATAATTGCCAACCTTCACTCTTTTCCTTCGCGGTCAGTTTGTTAAGTTCCTGTCCCTCGACGGAATTTATACTAAAAAGAACAGCAAACACAAGTACAGCAGCGGACACAAGTTTTTTCATTTTAATTCGTTTTAAAAGGCTGAAATTACTTTCTTTCCCTGATATTGTCAAATAACCGGTCCATGACTCCAACTGCCTCTGAAATCATCCGCCTCCGAACCTCCCGCCGCACCTATCGTCCCGAGCCCTTATCCGGTGAATTGACTGATAAAATTTTACAAAAATTAGCTGAAATAACCGTGGGTCCGCTGGGTACTCCGCTTACCTTTTCCCTGATACGCCAGGAAGATCCGCAAAACCGTAAGCTGAAGCTTGGAACGTACGGATTTATCCAGGGAGCCGGCCTGTTTATTGCCGGCCAGATCAAACCTTCCCAAAATGCCTTTCTGGATTACGGTTATGAGCTGGAAAAGCTCATCCTGGCACTCACCGATATGCAGCTGGGAACCTGCTGGCTGGGGGGCACCTTCGACCGTGGTGAATTTGCCAAAGCCATCCGGCTGAACGAAGGTTACCTGATTCCTGCCATTACGCCGGTGGGGATGGCAACCGCTACACGCGGACTCGGTGATCGCGTGATCCGGCTGGGCGCGGGGTCTAAAAACCGCCTACCGCCTGAGCGTTTGTTTTTCGATAAAAACCCCTCCACCCCATTGACTCCTGCAGAAAGTGATCCGCTTTACACGCTCCTTCAATCGGTCCGGCTGGGTCCTTCAGCCTCGAACAATCAGCCCTGGCGGATTGTGGCGGACGGCAACCTGTTCCGGTTTTATTTGTCGCGGAAACCCGGTTACCGGAACACCTTTGGTCGGGTAGATATGCAAATGATCGACATGGGCATTGCCATGGCGCACTTTGATCTGGTGGCCCGCGAAAAGGGATGGATTCCCGAATGGGAAACGGCAAGCGAAACTCCCGGTTTTGCAGGGTGGGAATATGTTATTTCCGTACTTTTACCGGTCTAATTGTTAAAGGGGAATGTCACTCTTCCGGGTCATCCTTTCGATACTCTTTCCACCGCTGGCTGTTATCGACCAGGGGTGTGGTTCGATTGTGATCGTTTTCATTCTGACCCTTTGCGGCTGGGTGCCGGGAGTGATCGCTGCGCTGGTGATACTAAACAGGGGGAGATAAAATTGAGAAAAATGTTATGCGTATCCTGATTCAACGTGTTTCGGAAGCCAGTGTCACCATAGGTGGAGAACTCCGGTCTGCCATTGGCAGGGGGTTGTTGATTTTTGTAGGAGTGGAGTCGGCCGACAATGAAGAGGATATCGTCTGGCTGTCGAATAAGATCTCAGGATTGCGTATTTTTGAGGATGCACAGGGCGTGATGAATCTTTCGGTGAAGGAGGTTGAAGGAGAGGTGCTGGTGGTTTCGCAGTTCACGCTGCACGCCCGGGTAAAAAAGGGATTCAGGCCTTCCTATATCGATGCGGCTCCACCCGCAGTAAGCATTCCGCTATACGAAAGATTTGTGGAAGTTCTGGGCCGGGAGCTGGAGAAGCCAGTGCAAACCGGTGAATTCGGCGCCATGATGCAGGTTGCCCTGGTGAACGATGGCCCGGTAACCATCTGGATCGATTCAAGAAATAAATTATGACCATACAGGAAGCTCAGGAGCAGGTTGACCAATGGATCAAAACCTATGGGGTTCGGTATTTTTCGGAACTCACCAATCTTGCCATTCTCACCGAAGAGGTGGGCGAACTGGCACGAATCCTGTCGCGGCGGTTTGGAGAACAATCGGAAAAGGAAAGCGATAAAAACAGGGATCTGGGAGATGAAATGGCCGATGTGCTGTGGGTCCTGATCTGCCTGGCTAATCAAACCGGAGTGAACCTGACCGAAGCCTTTGAAAAAAATAAGGAGAAGAAAACGATCCGGGACGCGGAGAGACATCGGGAGAACAGAAAACTTAGTGAGCAGTGAGCCGTAGGCAGAAGGCAAAAGGCAGAAGGCAAAAGGGCAGGAAGTAAAGGATTAAGGTTTGAAGAAAAAAGAAGCGATAACCTGCAATTGATAACAGTTAGCACACAGTTAAATTTGAGAGTATTAATCACCATAGCATTTTTGTTACTTTCTTTCAAGCTCTATTCGCAGGTTGAGGGAATCGTGGTTAATAAGGAAACAAAAGAACCAATCCCCTATGCAAATATTTGGATGGCTGATGAGGAGATTGGAACAACATCCGATACCAGTGGCAGGTTTAAGCTTACGGGAAATCATAATGGTAAATTATTAATCATATCAGCCATTGGATTTGAAAATCGTAATGCCCTGATTGACAGTCAGTCAATTTTTGTGTATTTGGAGCCTAAGATCTATCCAATTAGTGAGGTTCAAATAACTCCAAGATTGTATCATGAATTTGTTGATGGGGAATTCAGGAGATCGCAGGTTTATAACTATAACTGTGCAAGTGGACCCCTCATGTATGCGCGGTATTTCCCTTGTAAGGATATATATGGGAATAATCCATTTATAAAGAGTATAAAGATTGCTACCTATAGCAAAATGGATGTAAAAATAAATTTAAGAATTTTTAATGTCTCAGATAATGGGCAGCCAGGTGATGACCTCTTAACCGACAATTATTTTGTGTCCATTAGAAAAGGAAGACGAACTAGCTCGATTAATCTATCTGATGAGATTGAAATCCCATTTCCTGGAACAGGTGTTTTTATAGCGATTGAGTTTCTTATTATTGAAGAAAATAAGTATATTCTTATGAATTCCAGGAATATAGAAACAAATAAAATAGAGGAAAACTTCAACAAAATAACTGCATATATGCCCTTTTTAGGAGTCATAGAATCAAACGATCCGGAAAGAAGCTGGATGTATGGTCAAGGAAGATGGAGAAATAGGGATGGAATGTTTACTGCTCTTCCGCCAAACAAGCAACCTACTCGAAACTATGCAATCGAAATAACTCTTGAAAATTGAAAACCGTGTGCTAACAAACCGCTATTCCCTATACTTCTTGCCTGTGTCGCTGTGCCGAACCCCGGAGCAAACGCACAGGGTATATCGGCCAAACGATAACAGATAACCGACAACCGACAACCGACAACTGACAACATACAACATACAATCGATAACAATAACACCATGAACCTCTTAAAAGAATACATCCAAAAATACGGTACGGGCGACAGCGACGCGCTGGTGGTTTCCGAAACAAAGAAGATCTGCACCTCGATTCCGGAGGATTTTTATTCGGTCGATCATTTGAAAAGAATTTTCAGCCTGATGGATCTCACCACGCTGAATACTGATGACAATAGCCATACGGCACAAAGGTTCACAAAAAACCTGAATGCGTTTCCGGATGCCTTTCCAGGTATACCTTCCGTTGCAGCGGTATGTGTGTATCCTCTTCTGGTGGAGGAGATCCGCAAGGGGCTGACCGCTCCCGAAGTCAAAATCGCTGCGGTGGGGGCTGGGTTTCCCTCCTCGCAGACTTTTCTCGCCGTGAAGCTGGCCGAGTGCGGATTACTGGTTAAAAAGGGGGCGGATGAAATCGATGTGGTGATTTCAGCCGGACTGTTCCTGGCGGGTGATTACCTGGCCGTACTCAACGAATTGTTACTCATCCGTGAAGCCACCAACGGGGTGAAGCTCAAGGTAATCCTCGAAACCGGACTGCTCAAAAGTGCGGAAAATATCCGTTTGGCCAGTCTGATTGCCATGGAGGCCGGCGCCGATTTCATTAAAACCTCCACCGGTAAAATTCCGGTTGCCGCCACTCCCGAAGCTGTTTATGTCATGACCAGAGCGATCCGCGATTATGCAGCAGTCACCGGAAGGAAGGTCGGACTCAAGCCGGCCGGCGGAATCGTGGAAGTTTCCGATGCCGTGGTTTATTATCAGATGGTTCACAAAACATTAGGTGAGGAGTGGCTTCGCGCCGATCGGTTCCGGATCGGCGCCAGCCGCCTGGCAAACAACCTGCTCACCCGGATTACCGGTCGCGAAGTGCTCCATTTTTAGCCCGGAAACTTGACGAAAATCATATAACAGGCTGATTAATATTATCTTTTATGCAACAAAACATTTATATATTTGCATAACTAAGTAATTACCTGAAAATGATGAATCTGCTGGAATTAAAACCAGAACAGCTCGATAAAGCTGCAAACATGCTCAAGGCTATCGCCCATCCGGTACGGATCGCAATCCTGAACCTTCTTGAAGACGGTCAGAAGCTGACCGTGACCGAAATTCACGAAAAACTCGAAATCGAGCAATCCACGACCAGTCACCACCTGGGTATCCTGAAGGACAAGGATATACTGGCCAGCAAGCGAAGCGGAAAAAACACCTACTATTTTTTAAAGCATGATCAACTTAGTAAGGTGGTTGATTGTATTAGTAAGTGTTCTTGCGGAGATTAAACCATGTCAATTGTTAGGGTAACCAAGATATTTAGATTCGAAATGGCCCATGCCCTCTGGGGGTATGACGGGTTGTGCAAAAACATCCATGGTCATTCCTATATACTTAAAGTGACCGTGAGCGGAAAGCCTGTGGAAGATCCCTTGGATAAAAAGCTCGGGATGGTCATTGATTTTGGTGACCTTAAACGTATGGTAAACAAGCATATTGTCGACATTTTCGACCATAGCCTGATCCTGAACAACCAGGCCCCGGTGGATAAATTCAACAACCTGCCCGAGATGTTCGACCGTAAAACGTGGTTCGATTTCCAGCCGACTGCCGAAAACCTGGTCATTCATTTTGCCGGTATCCTCCTTTCCAATCTTCCGCTCGATGTTCACCTCCACTCGCTCCGGCTTTACGAAACGGCCAACAGTTATGCGGAGTGGTTTGCCGAAGACCAATAGAACCCAATGTCCGATAACCGACTTTATCTTCTCGACGCATACGCCCTGATTTACCGCTCGTATTTTGCGTTTATCAAGAATCCCAGGATCAATTCCAAGGGTCTGAATACTTCCGCCGCCTTTGGGTTTACGCTGACGCTTGAGGAACTTATCAGGAAAGAAAACCCGTCACATATTGCGGTGGTTTTTGATACCCAGGCTCCTACATTCCGTCATCTCATGTTTGACGCCTATAAGGCCAACCGCCCGCCCATGCCCGAACCGCTCCGTTTGAGCGTCCCCTATATCCGCCGGATCATTTCCGCTTTTAATATTCCGATTCTGGAGCTCGACGGATACGAAGCCGACGACGTAGTGGGAACCCTGGCTAAAAAGGCCGAAAAGGAGGGTTATAACGTGTTTATGATGACTCCCGACAAAGATTACACCCAACTGGTGAGCGAGCATATTCGGATACTTAAACCGCGTCGCTCGGGGTTTGATGTGGAAATCCTCGGTCCGGAAGAAGTGTGCCGCGATTTTGAGGTATCCGATCCGGTGCAGGTGATTGATGTGTTGGCCTTATGGGGCGACACCGCGGATAATGTTCCGGGAGCACCCGGAATCGGCGAAAAATCGGCCAAGGACCTGATCGGTCGCTTCGGATCGATCAACGGTTTGTATGAAAATCTGGATAAAATAAAGCCCAAACAGAAGGAGTCGCTGGAAACCCACCGCGATCAGGTGATGCGTGCACGGGAGCTGGTCACGATCTGTATCGATGCTCCCATTGAATTCGATGCCGCTCATACCGAGCGTAAGGCTCCGGATGAGCGGGCCCTCCGTGCGCTGTTCGAGGAACTGGAATTCCGCAACCTCCTTACCAAAATCATACCCGGTAACCAGGATGCCAACCTGTTCAGTGCGGCTGCACCGGTAGCCCCGCCGCAGCAGGGCTCTCTGTTCGGAGCCGCGGAAATTCCTTTCGAAACCCCCGCCGGTTCCGATATTACCAGTTCCGAGCACGAGTATCACCTGATCCACACCCTGGAAGAGGTGCAGGCACTTGCCGCAGAGCTGGGCAAACAGCCAGCTTTTTGCTTCGATACGGAAACCACCGGTCTGGATGCCCTGAAGGCGGAGCTCGTGGGACTGGCCTTCTCCTTTGAGGCGCGCAAAGCATTCTACCTGCATTTCCCTGAGGACCGCGCGGAAACCATTCGCCTGCTCGAACCGCTGAAACCGGTGCTGGAAAATAAAACGATCCTCAAAATCGGTCAGAATATCAAGTACGACCTCCAGATACTCGCCAGCTACGGAATCCGGATCACCGGCCCCCTGTTCGACACCATGATCGCCCATTACCTCCTCAACCAGGGGCAACGTCATAATCTGAACTTCCTGGCAGAGGCTTACCTGCAATACAAAATGGTTCCCATCGAAAACCTGATCGGGGAAAAAGGCAAGAACCAACTCACCATGCGTTCGGTGGACCCGGTAATCCAGAAGGAGTATGCCGGGGAAGATGCCGATATCACTTTCCGGCTCAAGCCTATACTGGAGGCGGAACTGCTGAGCAAGGGACTTCTGAACCTGTTCGACCAGGTGGAAATGCCACTCATTCCGGTACTGGCAGGCATGGAGCGCAGCGGTATCCGTGTGGATACCCTCACCCTGGCAGATATTTCACTGGGCCTGTCAGAAGAGATCCAGGTATTAGAGACGGAAATCATCGAGATGGCCGGTATGACGTTCAATGTGGCCTCTCCGAAACAACTGGGCGAGGTCCTTTTCGTCCATATGAAAATCGA
>JBBQOG010000088.1:0-9980 GCA_038330665.1 Bacteroidales bacterium | reverse complement strand
ATGACCTTTCCCAATCGTTGAATCCGGCAAAGATTTCCACTGCGGCCGGAGCACTGGCGGAATCGCCGGTTCAGCGAGGATTACTGGTGGTAGGTATGGATAAGGGTGCCGTGTGGGTTACCGAAGATGATGGAAAAACCTGGGCGGAACGATCGCAGGGGCTACCCAACCGACACATCAGGAGCCTGGTGTTGTCAAAGTTTTCGAAAAGCCGTATTTATCTGGAAATGACCGGTATCAATGACGATGACTGGAAAGCTTATCTGTTTGTGTCTGAAGACCTGGGAAAAACCTGGACTTCGATTACGGGTGATCTTCCCGGAGAAACTGTCAATTGCATTGCGGAGGATCCTTCCCATGAGGATTTCCTTTACGCCGGTTTGCATCGTGGGGTGTATATTTCAGTTAACCGGGGCCGGAGCTGGTCGCTGCTCGGGAAAAATCTGGCCCCAACCGTAATTTCGGATCTGGTGATCCAGGAACGTGAAATGGACCTGGTGGCAGGAACCCATGGCCGCGGAATTTATAAAATGAATCTGAAACCGGTTTATGAGGCATTCAAAACCGGAGAACCCTCAGCCAGCCGGCTGTTCCCCATACCTGACCTGATGGCACCCTGGAAGAATGATACCCATCGGGATATCAATGAAATGAGCGTAAAGAAAGCGGCAATCACCTGGTGGCAGGTGGCTGGTGGACCGGTACAGCTGGAAATTTATCAGGGAAACCGGCTGGTCTGGCAGAAAAGTGTGGAGGGAAGCAAAGGATTTAATCAGTTTTACTGGGATGGGGTCGTTAAAGAGGCCGATTTACAGGAAGCCTATTTTTTTCAGTACAAGACCTATATCAATCCCGGGAAATATACCGTTAAACTTACAGGCATGGGGATTTCAGATCATCAGGAATTAACGGTAACCGAATCTAAAAAATATGAATAATCCAATACTTGAGGTATGTGCGGGATCACTGGCCTCGGCACTGATTGCAGAGGAGAGTGGGGCTTTTCGCGTGGAACTTTGTGATAACCTGTATGAGGGGGGCACCACTCCGAGCATCGGAACCATTGAATTGGCAAGGCTCAAACTAACCATTAAACTTCATGTCATCATTCGTCCCCGCGGTGGAGATTTTCTTTACTCCGACCTGGAATACGGGATCATCAAACGCGATGTGGAAACCTGCCGGAATACGGGTGTGGATGGGGTGGTGATCGGGTTTCTGACTGCCGATGGAAAGATAGACCAGGAAAGGACACGCGAAATGGTAGCTATTGCCCGGCCGATGGCAGTCACCTTCCACCGGGCTTTTGATATGGCGAAGGACCCCTTCGAAGCGCTCGAGGCACTCCTGCAAACCGGTGTCGACCGGGTACTGACTTCCGGTCAAAAGAACCAGGCACCCGATGGTGCTGACCTGATCGCCAAACTGATTCGTAAATCGGCAGGCAGGATGATCATTATGCCCGGCGGCGGGTTGAATGAGGACAATATCGGTGAATTTGCGAAAAAGGTCAAGGCAACCGAATATCATGCCACTTTGCGCCATCAGGTGGAAAGCGGAATGAGCTACCGCCGCGAAGATGTATTCATGGGTGGCTTGCCGGCGATACCCGAATATTCCATCCTCGAGGCGGACCCGATCCGGGTGAGCCGAATGGTAGAACAGCTTAGTAAGCTAAACAGTAGTATGTTATGACTGAATCTTTAATAAGCGAACTTACCACGCTTCGCACCGCATTTCAAACCGAGCTCGAAGGGGATATCCTGCCCTACTGGATAAAATTTGCGGTTCGTCCGGATGGATCGGGATTTTACGGTGCAGCCGACCTTCAGGGAAATCCCGTGGAGGCAAATCTTTCGTGTGTGTTGACCGCCAGGATATTATGGACCTTTTCGGAGGCGGCCATACAGAACCCTCAAATACCGGAATATGTTGACATGGCCCGTCGCGCATACCGGGTGTTGCAAGAAAAATTTCTCGATCCGGTTTATGGCGGTTATTTTATGGAGATTGCGCCCGATGGCACGATTGCATCGGATATCAAACATACCTATGCACAGGCTTTTGTGATTTATGCCCTGAGCAAATACATGCAGTTTGAGCAGGACGACAAGATACTGGCGGTGATCCGCGGTTTTTTCACGCTGCTGGAAAGTCATGCCAAGGATCCGGCCCATCCCGGATATTTTGAAGCCTTTACCCGCGACTGGCAATTGTACAAGGAGAACCGGATGGCCGACAACAATGAGCCCCGGTCGATGAATACGCATTTGCATGTGATGGAGGCCTATGGGGCACTGTTCAGTGTTTGGAGCGACGAGCGGGTAAGGATCCGGTTGACTGAATTGCTGGAACTGTTCATCGGGAAAATCATCAGAAACAACGGTCATCTGGGAATATTCTTCGATATCGATTTCAATGAGGTGGAAGCCTCAAAGGGAATCTGCTCCTTTGGTCATGAAATCGAAGCTTCATGGCTGCTGTTGGAAGCGGCAGAAGTGCTGGGAAATAAAGGAATTCTGGAGCGAATGAAGCCTCTTTGCCTCCTGATGGCCGATGCGGTGGCCCGTGAGGGGGTTGATCAGGATGGAGGATTGTTCCTCGAATCCACCCGCTTTGGGAGTCATCTGCGAACTAATAAGCATTGGTGGCCACAGGCCGAAAATCTGGTTGGATTCATGAATGCCTTCGAAATGACCGGCGATCCGAAATATTTTGAAATTGTGAAAAAAGCCTGGGATTTCATAAATACCTATCTTATTGATCATAAACATGGTGAGTGGTATACCAAGGTCAACCGGCTTGGAGTTCCTTACCTCACTGAACCCGTTGACGATCCCTCTCCCTATTATCGCAACGACTGGAAAATCGATCCCTGGAAATGTCCGTACCATAATGGGAGGGCGATGTTTGAGATGATCAGGCGGTGTAATAAGATGCTAATGAGTTAATGTGCTAATTAATAATATGATAATGAGTTAATGTGCTAATTTGCTAATTGAAGAATTGCGTTTGTACCCAGTTTATAAGTGATATATTTATCGACGAATATTTTGAAAAATGCCAGAAAACTTGATAGCTAACCACCTCTCTTATAATTAGCATATTAGCATATTAACTCATTATTTGCGTATTAGCACATTAACTTATTAATAGCATATTAGCATATTTAAGTGTTATGAAGAACCCTCTCTACTTATATACCTTCGTTGCCGCCCTTGGCGGATTGCTGTTTGGCTTTGATACCGCGGTGATTAATGGAGCGATCCCCTTTTTTACGGAACATTTCGGTTTAACAGATGCCATGAAGGGGTGGGCCGTGAGTTCGGCGTTGATTGGATGTGTGGTAGGCGCACTGGTTGTGGGCAAGCCGGGAGATTATTTTGGGAGGAGGTTGGTGTTAAGAGCCCTGGCGGTATTGTTTCTGATATCGGCGTTGGGCAGTGGTATGGCCTGGAATTTCAACTCGTTCATCCTTTTCAGGGTGATCGGGGGACTGGCTATCGGAGGGGCTTCCGTTTTATCGCCTTTATATATTGCAGAGATTGCTCCGGCAGCCTATCGTGGGCGACTGGCGGTGACCTTTCAGCTGGCTATTGTAACCGGTATCCTGGTGGCGTTCTTCTCGGATTATCTCTTGTTGAATACGGGTCCCAATAACTGGCGGTGGATGTTTATTTCGGGCGCACTTCCTGCAGTGGTGTTTTTTGTATTGCTCTTTTTTGTGGGACAGAGTCCGCGCTGGCTGGTCATGAGGGGTGAACTCGATGAGGCCAGACAGGTGCTTGGTGAAGTGAATCCGGGTATTGACATTGAACAACTCATCCGGGAAATCAAGGACTCTGTGAATACCGAGGTGCTGGGCAAAACAGTTTACCTGTTCAAAAAACCATACCTGAAGCTCGTGATGATTGGCATTGCGATCGGCATGTTTAACCAGTTTACCGGGATCAATATTGTGATGTATTATACCACTGATATCTTCCGGACAGCCGGCTTTTCGACCGATTCAGCGATTCTACAGACCGTGATTATCGGGTTTACCAATTTGATATTTACACTGGTAGCGATGAGGATCATCGATAAAGTCGGACGGAAAAAGATGCTCCTGATCGGTTCCCTCGGCATGACGTTTTTCCTCGCCCTGTTTGCCTTTTCGTTTATTTCCGGAATGAAAAATGCCTTGTTGGTGGTTATGCTCATCGGTTTCGTTGGATTCTTTTCCTCTTCGCAGGGCGCGGTTATCTGGGTCCTGTTGTCGGAGATGTTTCCCAACAGTATCAGGGCCCGCGGAGCATCCATCGGATCGTTTTCACACTGGTTCTTCAACGCCATAACTGTTTTTCTTTTCCCAACCATAGCGGCCTACTTCTCCAACGGCAAAGGCATTGGCTATATTTTCCTGTTTTACGCAGCAGCCACACTCATCAGTTATTTCTTCTTCCGGCATTACCTGGTGGAAACCAAGGGAAAGACGTTGGAGGAGATGGGGTAATGTGATAATGAGATAATGAGATAATGAGATAATGAGGTAATGAGGTAATGGGTTAATTTTAAGGAGGGTACCGTGGAAAATAGGAATGCAATAATGGAATTGACATTTGAGTTTGCTCTGGAAATAGTGGAATTTTCGGAGCTGCTGGAGGAGCATAAAAAATACATCATATCCCGGCAAGTTCTTAAATCCGGCACTTCAATTGGCGCAAGTGTTCGGGAAGCTCAATCATGCGAAAGTCTTGCAGATTTCATTCATAAATTGAAGATTTCTGATAAAGAAGCTTTTGAAACTGAGTATTGGCTGGATTTATGCAAACTGTCTAAGAATTATCCTAATCCAGAGCATTTATATGACAAATTGTTTCAAATCAAGAAATTACTATCGGCGATAATAGCCACCTCTAAATCAAAACTTTCCACTCCATCTTGAATCTTTCCTTTTTTAATTGGCATATTAGCATATTTTCACATTAGCAAATTTATTCAATGACTTCTAAAGAACGAATAATTTCAGCCCTGAAAGGCGAGCAAAGCGACCGGGTTCCGGTGATGCTGCATAATTTTATGATGGCAGCCCGAGAGTTTGGGGTTTCCATGAAACAATTCCGTGAGGATCCGGTTGCGATGGCGGAATCCATGGTACGGTCGGTGGAGAAGTATGAGTTCGACGGTATTCTGGTTGACATGGATACGGTTACGCTGGCGGGTGCCCTGGGTGTTACGGTTGATTTTCCGGATAACGAACCGGCACGCTGTCATCAGGGTCTTCTGACCGATCTTCGGGATTGGCGGAACCTGCCGGAGGTCGATATCGAAAATTATCAATATGTGATGAACTGGCTGGAAGCGGTCAGGCTGGTTAAAAGATATGTGGGCGATGATATCTATGTCCGTGGAAACTGCGACCAGGCGCCTTTCTCCTTGGCGGGTATGGTCAGGGGATCGGCCGACTGGATGACGGATCTTTATACCGCCGAGGAGGAGGATAAAACCGGATTGCTGGAATATTGTACTGAGGCTACCACCCAGTTTATCAGGCTGATGGCCCAAACCGGTTGCGATATGCTTTCCAATGGCGACAGTCCGGCCGGTCCCGACCTGATTCCTCCGGATTTATACAAAACGTATGCATTCCCTTATGAAAAGAGGATTGTGGAGGAGTCGCATGCCGCAGGGTTGCCCTACACGCTCCATATTTGCGGAAATACCGAACTGATTCTGAACGACATGATTGAGACCGGTGCGGATGCACTGGAACTCGATTATAAGACCGACATCCGTAAAATTGCCGAAGTATTCCGGGATCGGATCACCCTGATTGGGAATATCGATCCGAGTGGAGTCATCGCCCTGGGAAAGCCGGAAATGGTGAAGGCTAAAACGCGGGAATTGCTCAAAATAATGGCCAAATCCAACCGTTTTATTTTAAACGCCGGATGTGCCATTCCTCCGAATACGCCAGAGGCAAATATTTGGGCGATGCTCGATGAAACATAGTGTAGACCACAAATATTGAAACCCTGAAAAAGAGACGCATTATTATGCGTCTCTGCAACAATAAAATTATGACAAATTATCCTCTTGGTCTGGTGCTCGGTGGCGGCGGTGCCCGGGGTTTTGCTCACCTGGGTGTGGCCAAGGCCCTGAAGGAAAATGGAATCCGTCTGGATATCATCTCAGGTGTCAGTGCAGGAGCCATTGCAGGAGCGTTTCTGGCATCCGGGATGGACCCGGATCTGATCATTGAGATCCTGAAGGACCAGGATTTTATGAAGATTTCGAAATTCAAGATCACTAAACAAGGATTTATCCGGCTCGAAGGTTTGAAGGAGCAAATTAAACTGCATATTCCCTACAAAAACCTGGAGGACCTCCCAACCCCGCTGATTGTGGGGGTATGCAACCTGAACAAGGGGCGTATAGAATATTTGACCAAGGGACCCCTGGCAGATATTGTGCAGGCATCTTCAAGTATCCCCGTTCTTTTTTCACCCGTCAAATTAGGCGATGACCTGTACGTGGATGGCGGCGTGGTTGACAATTTGCCCATCAAACCGGTCCGTAAAATATGCGATCGCATTATTGCCGTGAATATCAGTCCGATACATGATACCGACCACCTTGACAATATGTTGCAAATTGCCACCCGGGTATTTCATGTAAGTGTGGATAAAGCAACCATTAAATCGGGTAAGCAGGCCGATCTTTATATTGAACCGCCCGGAGTGGACCACTATGATATTCTGCGAGTTAAATATGCTGATGAACTTTTTCATATTGCATACGAGTACACCAAAGAGCTTATTTCGAAAGGCTTTTGATATTAGGCTGATTATCTTAATTTTGCAGCCAGATTGCCTTTGAAATGAGTTTGCCTTTATCTATCTACGACCATTACGATACCCCTGAAAACACACCGATGCTGTGGCTTCATAGGGTATTGCCTCATTTCCAGATAGCCTTTAAGTTTAAATTTCTGCGGGTGAATTTTCATTCCAGGAAACTTTCTGTGCGAGGGAAATTTCCGACTGAGGAATGGGCCCGATCATCGTTAATGGTGATGAAAGTACTGGAAAGCTGCGGCGGCCGGTTTCACATTTCAGGACTGGAGAATCTAAGAAACTGCAAGGGCCCGGTGGTTTTTATCGGCAACCATATGAGCACACTGGAAACCATGGTTTTGCCGTTTCTGATCGCCCAGATCATGGATGTTACCTTTGTGGTAAAGGAAGGTCTGGTTAAGAGTTGGGCATTCGGACCGGTTATGCGATCACGCGATCCGATAGTGGTTGGAAGGAATAATTCACGGGCAGATTTAGTGACCGTGATGACCAGGGGTCAGGAAATTCTGGCCTCGGGCCGTTCCGTGGCTATCTTTCCGCAGCATACGCGCCGGATGGATGTAAAACCGGAAGAGTTCAATTCCCTGGGGGTGAAGCTGGCTGCAAAAGCCGGTGTGCAGGTAATCCCCTTCGCATTGAAAACCGATTTCTGGCGGACCGGAATCTTCTTGAAGGATCTGGGCCCGCTGGATATGAAAACCCGGGATGTGTACTTCAGCTTTGCTCCACCTCTGGATGTTAAGGGTACCGGTAAGGAGGAGAACAAACAGATCATCAATTATATTCAGGAACAACTGAATGCCTGGAAATAGGGCCTCGCCGATTGATTCAGTTTGACTTTAGCCAATCGATGGATTTTTTCAGCAACTGCACTGGCGGATGCCCTATTCAAATGCAGAATGCGTAAAATAATCAGGAGAAATAGAAGTCATCCTGATTTTTTCATAATCAGATAATTAGGTTAAATTCTTCGGGAATTTATGGGACCCATGTAAGATTTTATAAATTTGATCCTATACCTAACCTGTTACCATGAATCCCTCAAGATCAAAATCCATGATGCCAATGAATATTTCTACCATTCTGATCGCCTTTCTGGTGGGACTGGCTTCCTGCTCCAAGACTTTACTTCCGGTCATTATCTATCCAGCGGGCTCTGATCCGAAAGTGGAACTGGCAGCAAAAGAAGTGCGCCGCTACCTGTATTTGAGGACTGGCGAACTGTTTCCAATAGAAGTATTTAGCGGACAGGCACTGCCCGAAAAGATCATCTGGTTGATGGTCAAAGGACAGCAATCACCGGCCGGTCTGCTCACCGCTGAGCAACTGTTGAAAATTAATAATCTCACCCCTGAATCCTATATCCTTGACAATAGCGCTGTCATTCCGACGAAAGCGGGGACCCCGTCCCCTACCACGAATCCCGATCGTGTGATCATCGTCGGTGGCTCCCCTCAGGGCACCCTTTACGGTGCCTACGCTTTTACCGAAAAGCTGGGTGTCCGTTTTTACCTCCATGGGGATGTGATACCCGATGAGCGCATAAAAGCTGATTTGCCGGTGCTGGATGAAACCGGGTCACCGCTTTTTGAAACACGCGGCATCCAGCCTTTTCATGACTTCCCGGAAGGGCCCGACTGGTGGAGCCTGGAAGATTACAAAGCCTATTTCTCCCAGATGGTAAAAATGAAAATGAATTTCTTCGGATTGCATACCTATCCGGAGGGAGGCGTGGGGCCGGAACCGTTGGTATGGATCGGGACCAAAGATCAGCTGAATGCAGATGGTACGGTGAAATCGGCTTATCCGGCAAGGCATTTTACCACGACCTCCGGAACCTGGTCTTATACGGCGAAACTGACCAGCAATTACTCCAATCAGTTGGGTTCTCTTTTTATAAACGACAGTTATGGTACTGATTATATGATTGGAATAAATGGATGGCCGGACGGAAAGCAGGCTGAGATTGATCTGTTTGATAAAAGCGGGAAATTCTTCGGGGAAGCATTCGGTTATGCCAGTAGCCTGGGCCTGCAAACTTGTGTGGGTACTGAAACTCCGCTTATCGTGCCGAAACAGGTGAAGGAGAGAAATCCCATGGCCACCACGCTTGATTATTACACGGGGATGTTTGAGTGGATCCGGCTGAATTATCCGGTTGATTATTATTGGTTTTGGACACCTGAGGACTGGACCTGGAGCGGAAATACGCCGGAGCACCTGAAACTTACCATTGATGATCTGAAGGCTGCTCAAGAAGCGAACGCCGCTGAAGGCGATCCATTTCAGCTGGCCACCTGCGGCTGGGTACTCGGACCGGTTCAGGACCGGTCGATGTTCGATAAGTTTTTGCCGAAGAGCTGGCCGATGAGCTGCATTAACCAACAAGTCGGTTTCACTCCGGTAGATCCCGGGTTTGCCCGGGTTACCGGTCGGCCATTATGGGCGATTCCCTGGATGGAAGACGATCCGGCACTCACCTCGATGCAATTATGGGCAGGCCGGATGCGTGCCGATGCCGCCGACGCACTGACCTATGGATGCACGGGGCTGATCGGAATACACTGGAGAACCAAGACTTTGCAAACGACCGTGAGCGCGCTGGCGCAGGCGGGGTGGAAGAAAGTGACAAGTGACAAGTTACAAGTGACTAAAAACAATGAACCCGTCACTCGTCACTCGTCACTTGTCACTTCTTCAGTCGCCGACTCCAACTTTCTCCGGAAATCCCGCGATCTTCCAATCGGCGACTTCTATGAGGATTGGGCAATGGCGCAATTCGGCAGCGGGGTAGAGGATGCCATGGCTAAGATTATGACCAGTCTTGATGTCCAGGAAGTGTCGATCAATGCCGGTGGTGGAAAAAGGACACGGCTACCTCGGCAGGGCGACTGGACCGGTCCGGGTGGGGTGATTATCGATACCCTGACCTGGGAGCAGCGTGCTCCGGATTATGCATTTGTTGACCTGATTGAATCCTGGCGAGGGAAAGTAACGGGTGCCGGAAATTTAGAACGTTTTGATTACTGGCTGAATTTCTTTCGTTATCACCGTGCTTTCGGGAAGTTCGCCTGTGCATTGGGTGAAACCGAGCGCCTTTTAAAACAGGTGGAGAAACCCGGTTCATCGGATGCAGGAGCC
>JBBQOG010000087.1:0-10100 GCA_038330665.1 Bacteroidales bacterium | reverse complement strand
CTGGGTATCTTTCAGCCAGATGTATTCCCCATCCATGGTGTTGTTGGTATATTCAACGGTCAGGATCAATCTGCCTTCGGAATCATAAGCATATCTGCCTTTGTTCTCGATAGTTAGCTCTCCGGATTCTGCGTTGTAACGTTGCACGAGCAAGGAGTCCATTTTCTGTTTGATCGGGGTAAAAGATTTAAAGCCTGGTGTATTGGGTAATGCTTTCGGCTGATGGCCCATGGTCAGCAAGAGGCTATCGGCTGATCCGGCTTCACGATACCCCGACTTTTGGAATTGGGCAGTCAGGTTTAAGGATAAGAACAAAGATAATACCAACAGGGTAAAAATGGATTTCATAATGACTGTTTTGGGGCATCAAGGTAGTCAAGGCAGTTGTGGATATAACAATAAATCGGTTCTATTTGACGAAAAGGGTGATGCGCTGGGACCGGCCACAAACGTACCGCGTGATCCGAAATACCTATCTTTGCCTCATGCAAAACAACCCCAAAGAGGTGTTTCTTGATAAGCTGGCCCGCATAATCCATAGCAGGGAGCTTATCAGACTGACCATCAGCAACAGGCAGAACAAAATTTCGGACCTGAATAGCATTCTTATTACCATCACGGAGCTGAAACGAGGTTACCGGCTGAATTTCGTTTATCGCCATTCGACTAAGGATATCACCAAGAATTATGAATTTGATGAAGGAATCAACCTGATTACGGAAATTTTGGAAAAGGATTTTTGTAATGCCGATCTTTTCTCGAACCAGGAAAACATCAGGCTGGTCATCAATCCTGCCGGAAAGGCGAAAATCACCACCCAGGAGCCCACCTTGCAGCCGGTAACCCTCTTTACCCACGACCGGATTAAGCCGAGACTGATCAATACCGCCGGCAATATCTATCTGCGAGAGTTGGGAATCACGAATGCAAATGGGGAAGTCAGGCGGGAAATGAACGATAAGTACAGGCAGATCAACCGCTATATCGAATTAATAGAGCCTGAAATAAAGGACCTGGTATTGTCTCCGGATTATCACGTGGTGGATATGGGCTCGGGGAAAGGGTATCTGACGTTTGCCCTGTATGATTATCTGGCCAACAGCTTAAAGAATAATCCCGTGATGACCGGAGTGGAATTCAGGGAAGAGCTGGTGTCCGGTTGTAACGCCATTGCTGAAAAATCGAAATTCGACCGATTAAAGTTTATATCCGGAACCATTGCCGAAGTTAAGCTTGATAAAATTGATATTCTGATCGCCTTGCACGCCTGCGATACGGCTACCGACGATGCGATCTACCGTGGCATTACCTCGGATGCCGCACTGATCGTTTGTGCACCCTGCTGTCACAAACAAATCCGGAAGGAATTAAATGTCACCAACGAGCTCCATCCGCTGGTTAAATTCGGGATATTAAAAGAACGACAGGCGGAGATTATTACCGACACCATCCGGGCGCTGATCCTCGAAGCCTTCGGATATAAAACCAAGGTTTTTGAGTTTATCTCCACTGAGCATACGCCAAAAAACGTAATGATTGTGGGGCGAAAAACGGCCAACCAGAACCCTTCAAAAGAGAAGATATTTAAGGAGATCGGTGAAATCAGAAATGCTTTTGGGATTGAGAGACATTATCTGGAAGAATTGATTTCAGGGTAAAGTTCCAGGGAGGCTTTACGGTAAGCGACTGGAACCCGGCGGGGCCTCCGCCGGGGCAGGCCCCACCGCGATGACCCTGCTGTGTGGCATACTGGCTGAAAAAGGAGGAGCCATGGCTCCTCCCGTACATAAGGACGCTCCTCAGCAGAAACCTCTACCCCTTGAACTCCGAGGTAATATGGAACGACAGTGCCGGATAAACCTCCTTCGTCACTTTAAAGTGCCACTCGCTTTCGGCCATGAAAACCGGCTGATCGTCCTTATCGAAGGTGATGTGCTGTGCCTGAAGGTTCAGGAATTTATTGAACTGGGCCCGGTCTTTCGAAGTAAACCAGAACGCCTTATATAACCGCAGGGGCTGGAATGTGCAGGATGCACTGTATTCGTGCAACAGACGGAACTGGATCACTTCAAATTGCAATTCCCCAACGGTACCGATTATCTTCACATTACCGGGCTGCCGGATGAAAAGCTGGGCTACTCCCTCATCGGAAAGCTGCCGTACGCCCTTTTCGAGTTGCTTGGTTTTAAAGGGGTCTTTATTGATCAGTTCTTTGAAGATTTCCGGTGAAAAACTGGGAATGCCCTTGAAAGTCATTTTTTCGCCCTCGGTAAGGGTATCGCCGATTTTGAAGTTTCCGGTATCGTATAATCCGACCACATCGCCGGGGAAAGCCTCCTCCACGATATTCTTCTCGTTTGCCATGAAGCTGGTCGGACTTGAGAAGCGCAGTTTCTTATCGAGGCGGGTATGATAGAAAAATTTATTCCGTTCGAATTTTCCTGAAACGATCCGACAAAAAGCAATCCGGTCGCGGTGTTTGGGATCAATATTGGCATGGATCTTAAACACGAATCCGGAAAAATCATTCTCCTCCGGTTTCACCTCCCGGTCCTCGGTCATTCGCGGCAGCGGACCCGGGGCAATCGAAATAAAGGTATCGAGCAATTCCTTAACCCCGAAATTATTGATGGCACTTCCGAAAAATACGGGAGCCAGGTACCCTTCGCTGTATAAATCCTTGTCGAAAGGTTCATACGCACTTTCGATCAGATCGATATCCTTCCGTAGATGGTCCGCTGAATCGGCCCCCACCCGCTTGTCGAGCTCCGGACTGGCCAGGTCGTCGATGGCAAACTGGTCGTTGGAGATCTTGGTCATGTGCGGGGTAAACAGGAGCAGGTGTTTGGTAAACAGATTATAAACCCCCTTGAATCCGTTGCCCATGCCGATGGGCCAGGTGAGCGGACGAGTGTGAATGCTCAGCTCTTTCTCGATAATATGCAACAGATCATAGGGGTCGATCCCTTCGCGGTCCAGCTTATTGATAAAAATGATCACCGGAGTATGCCGCATCCGGCAAACCTCCATCAGTTTCTTCGTTTGCTCCTCCACGCCTTTCACACAATCCACCACCAGTATCACGCTATCCACGGCGGTGAGTGTACGGTAGGTATCTTCGGCAAAATCCTTATGACCGGGAGTATCCAGAATATTGATCTTAAATCCCCCATATTCGAAGCCCATCACAGAAGTCGCCACGGAGATCCCGCGCTGCTTCTCGATTTCCATGAAATCGGATGTGGCGGTTTTGCTGATCTTATTCATCTTGACAGCGCCTGCTGTTTTGATGGCTCCTCCGAATAAAAGGATTTTTTCGGTCAGCGTGGTTTTCCCGGCATCGGGGTGGCTGATGATTCCAAACGTACGCCGTCTGCTAATTTCTTCTTGATTCAACGTTATCAGATAAATTGGGTGCAAAGGAACGAATTTTCAGGCGGATGGGCAAACGGGGAGATCCGTGCGAATCAGAAAATCTCGATCGACTTCTGAATTAAAAAATTCCGGATTTCGTCTTCGGGGATGGGGGTTCCTATAAACTCAACGGATTCGGAGTAGTCGATATCCTTGTGAAATGTTAATTGCTGGCGGAACATTTTCTCGGAAAAAAGGTACCCGAAGCAGGATGTTGCCTCCTCGCAAATCTCTGAAATGGAATAATGATTTTTAAGTATAAAGTACAGGTCGACATAATCTTTCCACTTCGCACGCCGGCCGAGGGCAAAAGCTTTCATGGCCGACAGTGCGAGTAAGGAAGGAAGGGTGATTATTTTTTCAAAACTATCAGTATGGATGATCTGGTAAGGAAAATGGAAGAAAGTCACTTTAACTCCATTTATCTGAAGGTGAATTTGGTCGACATCTTCGAACAGAGGGATTTTAGGATACGGAATCAAATCAATTTTTTCGCGAATTCTCCTCTTAACCAGCGGTGCTTGTGTGAAAAGGTCAAAGTCAATAGAGCGACGGTGGCCCAGGTGCAATGCAATAGCGGTTCCGCCGACCAGATAAAACGAGCGACTGAATTTTGACAGTGAGGGCAGCAGGAGGATCTGCTCTGCTGTGAAAATTTCCTTATGCATACCGGCTAAATAAAATAGAAAAATAATTCAGGGTTATCTCATGGAAATTGCCCTTCCGCCTTTCGCTCGTGTTAATTGTACTATAAAAAATTCTGGCCGTTTCCTGCATCCCAAGTAAGCGGATCAGTTTTCTCACCGCATCCATGTCGCCATAATTGAAAATGGTTTCCACGAGGAGTTCCGGGCTGACGTTCTCCTTTTGATCATCCGGTGTATACCAGAACAGGCTGCTCTGTTCGCGGATAAATTCTTTTATTTCAGGAGAGTACATTGATAGCTAACTTTGGGAATTCGTACTCTAAGATAGGAAAAAAACGGATAGGTTCTTCTACAGGGTCCTTACTACAGGGTCCTTACTACAGGGTCCTTACTACAGGGAGGCGGTGGGGCTGTCACAAAAGGCAAAAGGCAAAAGGCAGAAGGCAAAAATTAGTAAAAAGACCAAAGAAGTAAAAAATAAGAATCAGTTCATTATCAATTTATTACAAGCTAAACTTAATTCCTGTTTCCTATCTCTTAGGACTAATTTTTGCCCTTTGCCTTTTGCCTTTTGCCTTTTTGTCACAGCCCCATGATACTGCTACCGAGGGTAAAGTATCTGCTCACCGGATACCGGTTAAACCACTTGTTTCCCAAGCCGCAGCGGGAATAAACGAAGTACATCTGTGCGGTACGGTCTTTGGCCATCGCGGGATTAGCTGCTATGGCATCATCCAGCATCTTGCGGCTGGCAGGAGTTTCCTGAAGGTATTTTGCAATCTTGTCTTCCAATACCGGATGTGGCGAAAACCATTCCCGGTCCTCGAGACAGGAATCGAAAAAATTCCATCTGAAAAAGGAATCCGGGCCTTCAGGCTCCAGCTGGTTAACAATATAATAATTCGATTCCTGGTTCACCGGAACCAGGTAATCACCGGCATAATAGGGAATCGACTGCACCTCTTTGCGGGTGGTGAAGCGATCGTGAAAATGATGTCCGTTGCTGACCTCTGTGGGCCAAATCAGGTTTTCAATATAATAAACCTCTACCGTGAGCAGGGTATCCTTAGCTAGCCGTTCCAGTTTTATTCCATTAAGCTTCAACCGGTCAATAACCTCCCCCCACGCCTGTGGTACCACATAATAATCGGGGGCGGTAATCACCTCAACAGGCTTAAAATCATCATATACCGGAACATTTTCAATGGTAAAGGGTTGTTTGTAATCATACACTTCACGGGGCTCCCCGGTCAACGGACTCTTATCATATCCCATCCGGTAACCCTTGAATTCCATGGTCCTGAATTTCGTACTGTCGATCTCATATTTCAAGGCAAATTCCTTCTGCGACTTTACCCGTTCCTTGCCTTCGGCCCTGATCTGGCCTATACGGGAACCATTCTCCCCCGTAAACTCCACCAGCTTGAGGATAAAATAATAAATCGATTTAACCCGATCCGGATAGGGCTTATAACAATGATTTTCAATCATTTGCGAAAAAGTATGAAATAGCAGGGTGTAGCCGGTTGAAAATCTGGGGGTTTGCACATAATTGGCGGTACCCTTTTCCGGTGATGCCACATCCCATTCGGCATAGGGGATCATCTCATAGGGTGTAGTCCGCATTTTTTCATACATCGCCGGGATCATCGTTTGGGCAAAGAAATCTCCCTCGGGTGCCGGCATGGAGTTGTGCTGGGCCGGAAGATAGGTGATCACATACTGATGATCCGAACCGTTGGTGGTGTGAGTATCCAGGAAAATATCCGGATCCCATTCGCGGAAAATTTTCACAAACGACCGGGCATTCGCACTTTCCAACTTAACGAAATCCCGGTTCAGGTCGAGATTCCGGTAATTTCCCCGGTATCCGGGATTATCCGGACCGGTTTGATTGGTTCGGTGCCACCGGTTTTGGTAGAGCAGTCCGCCGACACTGTAAACCGGAATGATGCAGATCACGGTGCTATCGAGGTATTTGCGCATCCCCTGAAAGTTTCGCAGGATATCATCTGCTGCCAGCTGGCTCCCTTCGATGCCTTCAGGTTCTCCGGAATGAATACCGTTGTTAATTAAAACAATCCGCTTGCCCGATTTCCGGATCTTAACCGGGTCGAACTGCCGGTCCTTACTGATCACAAACAGATGCAAAGGCTTACCACAATCGGTCAGTCCGCATTCCAGCAACCTGGCTTCAGGCCAGGCGCTGTCGAGCTTTTGATAGTTAGCGATTACCTCCGCATAGGTAGAGCTCAGGTTTTGCTCGTATTTCAGATGCAGGAGGGGTTCACTTTGCACTACCACCGACGACGGCCTGTTGCACGAAGTCGAGCACAGAACCAGTAACACAGGGAATATCAGCAATCGTTTCATTCCGAAAATGGGTCTTGAACCACCACACAGGGAATAGTAAAATAGAACCGTGATCCGGTTCCGGGCTCTGATGCCAGCCCCATCTTACCACCAAGAAGCGCAACCAGTTTTTCCGCGATACTCAGGCCCAGACCAGCCCCGCCAATCACTTTTACAACCGCTTCCTGACCGCGATAAAAGGGCTTGAAAATCTGAACCCATTCCGATTGCGGGATTCCCATACCCGTGTCCGTGACAAAAAATTCTACCTGATTATCCCCGGGAACCACCCCGATTTCAATACGACCTTCAAAAGTGTATTTTTTGGCATTGGTCATCAGGATAGAGAGAACCTGCCTGATCTTGTCGCCATCGGAAAGTATGGTTAATTTTGAATTGATATCTGGTATAACTGCTTGAATTTTTATATTATAACTGGTTGTCGTTTTGCAAAAGGTCTGGCATACTTCATTAATTAAGTCCGATGCATTCAACCTTTCAATGTTCAGGGGCAACCTTTCACTTTGGAGGCGTGAAGCATACACAATTTCATCGATGGTGCTCAGCAAGAGGTTGGAGCTTTTCAAAATGATCGACACAAACCGCTCCCGGTCCGCTTCCTCCGCTTCCAGCAACAAGGAAGAAAATCCCATAATCGCATTCATTGGGGTGCGGATCTCATGACTCATATTCCGTAAAAAAGCGGATTTAAGAAGATCGCTCTCCTCTGCCCTTGTTAAAGCATTCCGAAGCTCCTCTTCCTCTCTCTTACGCTCACTGATCACATCAAAAACAGCCACGAAATAATCGGGACCCGGGCTGTACACCGAAACCCAGAACCACAACTGAAGGGATTCAAGAAAAATCTCGAAGCGTTCGTTTAACCCCCCTCTGGCTACCTGACCATAAATGTCAAGCAGTTTCTGATCATGTTCCCTGATACCCGGTATTACCTGAGAAACCCTTTTCCCGACTACATTTCTCAATCCGGTTAAAGACTCAAATGCTTTATTAACAGCCAGATAAGTAAAATCAATCGAATTCCCATCCGGGTCATAATGCATCTTGCAATAAGCAAAACCGTTCAGCATATTCTCGAACAAGGACCGATAAAGCTCTTCGCTTTTGCGGAGGTCCTCCTCGGCCGATTTCCGGTCGGTAATATCCTTGTCCGCACCACGATAACCAATCAAAACTCCCTTTTGATCCAGCAAAGGCAGACCGCTGGTCTCCAGGATTACGAGATGCCCATCCTTATGCATGTTCAGGTTCACCAGGTTAGATAAAATTTCTTTCCTGGAAAAAATTTCAAAGGCCTCCTTAGTCAATTTGTCCTTCTCGGCCGGAGCAAAGAAATCATAGAAATACTTCTTCCCGACAATCTCCTCCGGACTATAGCCAAGAATATCAACAGACATGGGACTGGCATAGGTGTACAGCCCAATTTGATCGACCTCCCAAATCCAGATGCCGGAACAGTCAGAAACCTGCTTGAACCGGTCGTGACTTTCTTCCAGCTCATGGGTCCGGAGTCTGACCATATGTTCAAGTGTGGCATTAAGACGGGTAAGGCTATCCTGTGCCGATTTCAGCTTCTTATTGCTCTCAATGAGCTCCTTGTTCTTCAGAATCGAATTACCATAGGTTGATAACAGCAGGTCCAATATTTGCCTGGGGGAAGAACCTAAGGAATATTTCTCCTGATCAAACAGAATAACAAGGGGAGAACCATCCGCCTGCGCATCCCTCAAATCGCGGTTTTGAATGAAATATTCAATTCGCTCGATCAGGAAATCTTCCGGACAGGGCTTACCCAGAAATCCATTGGCACCGCATTCCAGTCCTTTTATCACATCGCGTGGATCTGACAAGGAGGTCAACAGAATGACAGGTATCTTTTTGTAGCTTTCATTCTGCTTCAGAATTGAGCAGAATTCATATCCGTCCATGCCCGGCATGACGATATCGCTAATAATCACTTCGGGCATAAAATTTTGCAGTTCTTCGAGAGCCTTGTGTCCATTGATGGCATGCAGAACCTTATAATCATGACCTTCGAGAATATATTTCAATTCCTCCGCCTGGGTCAGGCTATCCTCCACAATCAGAATATTGATATTATTCACACTCATGGCAATTTTCAACTTTGAAATAAAGGTATTGTGAATGAGAATGTGGCACCTTTTCCGGGTTCAGATTCCACCCAAATGGTTCCACCTTGTTTGGTTACCAAAGCATGGCATAAATTTAATCCTAATCCCGAACCCCTTTCATTTTCCGTTCCATGGGTGGTGGAAAAATTAGTTGTTTTGAAAAGGTTACTTACTTTACTTGCCGCCATTCCAACCCCCTCATCCCGGACATCAACCTGTACCAAAACATCTTTCTTATGCGCACGGATCCGGATGGCTTTTCCGGAAAATGAAAATTTCACGGCATTGGAAATCAGGTTTCTCAGGAGGGTTTCAATCAATGTTTTATCTCCCAACACGGAAAGATGAGGGTCAATCTCCACCTCAACGGTGAGTTCCTTCCTTCTGAGATTTTCCTCCATCATTCCCACGGTTCCATTCACCGCGGCCTGCAGCCTAACCGGCACAGGCATGAACTGAATATTCCGATTCTTAATATTTCCCCAGCTCAGAAGGTTTTCAAGCAGTTGATATTGCCGGTGAAAGGAGTCATTCAGTCGCATGGCCAGCTTGGCAATCTCTTCCGGGCCCATTTGATTGTCCGGATTCATCATCAATTCGGTTATGCCCAGGAGGGGATTGAAATTACCCCGAAGATCATGGGCGATGATACTCATTAACTGGTCCTGGTTCCCGATCAATTCTGTTTTTTCAAGATTGGCCGTTTCCAGGTCCTGCTTGTTGTTTACCAACTCTTTCTCAATCACCCTGCGCTCCCGGATTTCATCATGCAGATTCTTGTTGCTGATTACCAGCTCCTGATTCTTGATCACGGCATTCTCATAACTCGATACGAGGAGGTCCAATATTCGTTGTGGAGAAGAATGAATCAGGTACTTTCTATTGGCAAAAAATATTTCGAGCCCGACACTCTCCGCCTTCGAATTTCTATAGGCAGCATTTTGCAAAAAATATTGAATTCTTGAAATCAGGTATTCTTCCGTATAGGGCTTAATGATAAAACTATCCGCACCACTTTCCAATCCCTTCATCACATCCCGCATATCGGACAGAGAAGTAAGAAGAATCACCGGAATCTGTTTCATTCGGTCATCCGACTTGATCTTGTCACAGAAGGAATACCCATCCATACCCGGCATGAGAATATCGCTGATGATGACATCAGGCATAAAGCTTTCCACCACTTCCAGAGCCATCTCCCCGGTGAGTGCATGCATGACCTGGTAATTGTGGTTCCCCAGCAGGTATTTCAACCCCTCAGCCTGAGTCTGGCTATCCTCCACAATCAGGACCTTAATCAACTTCTTCATAATTTTAGCCTTTTGATCGTCTTAAAGTCTTTCCTGCGCCGCTGGCAAAGTAAAATAGAATGAACTGCCCTTACCCGGCTCACTTTCCGCCCAAATCTGACCTCCGTGCTTTTCCACGAATTCCTTGCAAAGCAGCAGACCCAGTCCGGTACCCTTTTCATTTTGCGTTCCGGCAGTGGAATTGCTGCCGTCAAGGGAGAACAACTTTTGGATACTATCCCTAT
>JBBQOG010000086.1:0-10200 GCA_038330665.1 Bacteroidales bacterium | reverse complement strand
GAAAAAAAAATCTATCAGCGCTGAAGAGTTCGATATTCTTTTCGACAACGGTGACGATCTGAGTGAATACCTGGCCATCGAAAAGGCCGATCGGCCAGGGTTGCTATCAAGGCGTGTCAGCATCGACTTTCCCGCATGGATGGTTCAGGCGCTCGACCGCGAGGCTCAACGCCTGGGCGTCACGCGTCAATCTGTCATCAAATTCTGGATATCGGAAAAGCTGGATTCTCAATAAAACCTTACTCGTCACCCACTGCCGATTGCCGGATGCAAACGACGCATATATGCGTCGCTACTGGGCAACCCAACAGGTTAGTTTCTCCTTGTCTTTCACATAAATTTTGTTTTCAACGGCCAACGGATGTGCATAAACTTCGGTATCGGAAACCTTGTAGCGGGCGAGTTCTTTGTATGCTTTTCCGTTCGCTTCGAAAACCACCATCACGGCGTTGCCAGCCAGGGTTAGCAGGGCCGGACCGATATCGAGCATGGAAGCGAAACGGTTGAGTTTTACCGTATCGGCCCAGGCAGTTTCACCGGTTTCGGCGTTCAGACAATAGATATATCCGAATTTGGAGTCATTGGCATAAAGAAAGCCATTTTTCAAAACGGGGGAATTGAATGAAACACCCAGCTTGGCATTGGTCCAGGCGGTGGTATAGCCAGGTCCGGCGGTTTCCGTGTCAATCTGGAACTTGATGGTTCCGGTACCGG
The DNA here is from genome assembly GCA_038330665.1 of Bacteroidales bacterium. Taxonomy (GTDB): domain Bacteria; phylum Bacteroidota; class Bacteroidia; order Bacteroidales; family UBA12481; genus UBA12481. The sequence goes on along the minus strand of JBBQOG010000086.1, from coordinate 9,486 downwards.
CTCCGGCCACGTAAGTATCAAGGCCATTTATCAACGGAGTAGAGGAATTGTAAAATCTCTGTAGGGGGGGAGTCGGAATTCTTCCGATCACCTGACCATCCAGGGAAATACCAACCAGGTCAGTTTCCGATTGATTCACGATGATGGTTCCGCCCAGATCAGCGAATACCGGCGATGAATAGGTGCAGGGGATATCTGAAACTTTCCACACCTCCTGTCCGGTATTCACATCGAAAGCGACTACCACCCCATGCTCTTTGCCACCAAGGGGAAGGATACAGATCTTGTCGGTCACGAGCGGCGAGGCACTGGTAAAGAATTGCGGTACCTCAGCCGTATAGGACTCGTTTTTCCAGATCAAATTACCTTTTTTGGCATCATGACAGGCGACCACGCCACCTGCACCAAGCGTGAATACCTTTCCGCCGGACACATAAGGAGTACTCCGGGGGCCGGGGTGTGTTGAGGCCCCACCGGTTACTGTTGGTGCTTTGTTTATGGGCGTTTTCCAAATTTCCTTACCATTTTTTCCATTCAGGCAAAGCAGAGTTTCTGTAGAATCCTGACTGACAATCAGATAGAGTTTATCGTTGACCATTACCGGAGAAGCATCTCCAAGACCCACATTCACTTCCCACCCTTTTGTCAACTCCCTGGGCCACGTGGCAGGAGCCTTGAAATTCAGGAATTTTCCGTCGCGGTTGGCCCCGCGCCAGCCGGGTATATCATTGGATTGGGAGAATCCGGATAATCCCAGTGCCAGGCATACAACGAGCAGGGCTGATAAAGATAGATGGTGTTTCATGGTGGGTTCAATTTCGTTAGTTGTCTTTTAATCAAGAGCAAATAAAGATAGGGGCTGGGTGGGGATTTAGCAAATCCGAAACGCGAAATCCGAAACGCGAGACGCGGAAGAAAAATACACGGTACCTCAGGTCGAGGCAGTGTAAAAATGCCACCGAAGCGTCCGTCCCACTGTGCCCCATATGAATTGCCCCTACATTCATGCAGAGGTTAAGGGCCAGACGATATTTCGTTAGTTGCGAAGCCTCATGATCCTGATGATTGGGTTATCGTTTTCCGTACTCTCGTCCACGAGTTTCTTCAGCTGATCGCGATATTGATTGGTTTTCAGATCGGCTTTCAGGAAACAGTCGGTTTTGATTGTTTCTTTCAGATCGATGATCTGTAAAAGGTTGGAAGTGTTTTTGTTGCGAATATTGCCACCCCAGAACCAGAAAGGCTTGGTACCATCCAGGTCGTTAATGAGGCCAAATTTGTATTCATTCTCTCCCGTGCATCTTGTAACTGCTTCCAGTCGGAACAATTCATTTCTTCCAATATCCAAAACCAGGTGAAATCTTTCCGGGTTCCCGCCTATCAGAAAGAGATAACCGGGAATTGCACAGGATAATGAAACAGAACTGTAGGCGTCTATTTCGGTTTCGGTCATGCAATAGTATTCCGGTTTGCTGGCGAAGGCATTCAGGTAGTAAAGGGGTTTTACTGAAAGATCCTGGTCGATTTGATAAATGGTATCACACAGTGCATCCTTGAACACAATTCCTTCATCGGTGCGAAAGAAATTGTTGCCAAAGCAATAACCTGCTCCCGGATCGCTGTTGCGTTTAAATCGGTTATACCGGAGTGGTGTTTTAACGCCGGTTAACAGGTTCATGGCCACCACCTGTGCATAATTCACCGTATCGAATAAAGGATGCTCCATATATACAATGTGTTCCTGATCAATATAATAGGGTCCCTGATCTGTGATTCTGGGTGCCTCGGAGGTTGAAACCGGGTTACCATCAACCGAAAACTCCATAAATAACCTTTGCCGGACATCATGTACCAGGATTCTTTCCTCGTCGGGACTGAAGTCGATGTGGTTGGGATATGTATACTCACCTGGCCCCTTCCCGACTTTACCAATCGGACGGATAAATTTGCCGGTCCGGTCGAAAAGCAGGATCTGAGGAGGCTCGCTGTTGAGCAGGACGATATACTTTTTTCCGATGACCCTGGAGGCGTTTGATACCAGGCACTCCGGCCGGGTTTCGAGTTTAACATATTCGATGGATTCCACCATCTCGCTCAGTCGGAATTCCTTCTCAGTTTTCAGGGCGACCTTCACATCGATGGTGACAAGGCCGTTATCGGCCTTTCCGGATGGTGTGCAGGAGAAGAAAACAAGAGAGAGCGTGAAGAGTGTTAAGAATGTTAAGATTGGTTTCATGGGTATCGGGTATCGGGTTTCAGTGACCAATGACCAGTTTGATTTTTGGATTTTGGAGCTTATTTGTTATTTGTTTTTTGTTGTTTGTGGTTTCTGCCTAATCAGTTCTCAGCAGCCATTTCCACAACGGTATGAATTTAATTTCGCCGGAATTTCCAAACCAGGAGTGCTTTTCAGTCATCTCATAATCATTCGTGATCACGATCAATTTGTTGCATAGCAGTTCGGTGCATGCTTTTATTAAGGACCGGATCTCGCGCTCCTTGACTTTTGGGCTTGACAGGTCGTAACAAACCTGAATCAGCTGAGTAATTTTCAATTTCTCCTGAACTACAAAATCGACTTCTTCCTGTTTTTGATTTTTATAGTAAAACAATTTCAGTTCGCCTCGTAATTCTCTTTGCTTTAATTCAACAGCCACGCAGTTCTCAAAAAGTTTTCCGTTATTCTGACTGAATTTAAAAGCCTTTGCCTGGAAATACCCGTTATCGTAACAATAGTATTTCTTCCCGGCTTTCTGCTGCCCAGAGATCTTATAGGAGAACTTTGGTATGCTGAAAAGTAAAAAGGCTTCTTCCAGATAACCGAGATACTTTAGTACCGTATGGTCACTTTTGAATTTTGCTAATTTTTGAATCGATAGGATTGAAAACTCGCTGGTGATGTTTGTAATCATGATTTGCGCCAGATCGGTCAGCGCATTTGGAAAACGGAGCCGGTAACGTTTCACGATGTCCTTAAAAATAATCGAGTCAAAAAGGGTAGCCAGATATTCAACCGGATCATAATTTTTAACCCACACTTCAGGAAAACCCCCTTTTGTAACATATTCAAAACACCGCTGCTGTTGATCAGCTTGGATTTCGGAGGGTGGAAACAGACCTGAAATCTCTTTAAACGAGAAAGCAAAAACATAAGTGCTATAATGACGCCCGGTCAAATGAGTTGCCAGATCGCTGCCTAATAAATGAGAGTTGCTGCCTGTAAGCAGTAGCTTATAACCCTGCCGATGCAACCTGTTCACAATAATCTCCCATTGGCTCACATTCTGTATCTCATCAAAAAGCAGGATCTTCGGATCCTGATAAACTGCACGGATAGCGGAGATAATTTCATCGAAATTGTCGACCTTTAATAACCTTTCCTCATCAAAATTTGCATAACCGATTCCAGACTTGGATCCAACAGAATGCATGGCGAAAAAGGATTTTCCTGCTCTCCTGGGTCCGAGGATTACACTGATCAGGTCAGTATCAAAGCCTTTGAGCAGAGTTTCCCTTGGGACATATTTTTCCTGAAGTTTTCTCTCCATTTCCGTCTTTTGTCCGGCTATTATTTCTTGTATCATTTAAGCATTTATTCTCATGTAATGCGTAAAAGTATATAATTAATTCGCAGTATGAGTTTTGTTTTGCAGAAAAATGATTAAAAGGTATAGGGTATCGGGTTTCAGAAAGATCGTGATGCGTAATGCGTGACGTGTGATGCGGAAGAGGTGGCAGGTTCTGAGATAAATAGTATATTTTCACCCGCTTTAAAGAAGACGAATATTAATATCGATCCAATATGAAAAAGCTTTCATTCAATCTGTTGGTCTTGTGTTTTATCCTCATTGGGAATCTTTCGGCACAGGAAATTGCGTCAGGGAATAAGGCCATTCAAGATTCAGCCCTTTATAAAGCACTCAAAAAGCTCCGCGGAATCGAGGTGGTCGGTGCAACCCGTCACGGTCAGCAGTATACCGAGGCGTACGAAATTAAGATGACTCAGCCGGTGAACCATTATCACCCTGACGGGCCCAAGTTTACCCAGCGTTTGTTTATCGGGCATACCGGTTTCGACAAGCCGATGGTCCTGAGTACATCCGGATATGACGCGCGTGGCTTGGGTGGAGCCGAGCCTGCCCAGCTGCTCAAAGCCAACCTGATCCGTGTGGAGCACCGGTATTTCGGACAGTCGGTACCCGATCCGATCGACTGGAAATCACTGACCACCTGGCAGGCTGCTGCCGATCATCATGATATTGTTCAATTATTCAAGCAGTTATATCCGGGTAAATGGATTTCTACAGGGATTAGCAAAGACGGCCAGACTGCCATCATGTTCAAAGCCTATTATCCACATGATATCGATGTTTGCATTCCTTATGTCGCCCCGCTGAATACGGCCAAAGTGGATCCACGGATCTTCACTTTCCTGGCCAACGTGGGTACTGCTGAAGAGCGACAGAAAGTTTTTGATTACCAGATCGCCCTCTTCGAGAAGAAGAAGGAGATGATGCCGCTGGTTGAGAAATACTGCGCCGATAAAAAATGGACCTTCCCGATGGGAATCGACCGGGCATACGATCTGAATGTGCTGGAGTATCCCTTTGCTCTCTGGCAGTATGGAGTGAAAAAACCGATGGACCTGCCGGGAAAAGAGGGTACCGCACAACAATTATTTGATATGCTGATGCCCGTGACCGACCTGATGTGGTTCAGCGACAGCGGCTTGAAGCAGTTTCTGCCGCACTATTACCAGGCCATGACCGAAATGGGTTATTACGGATATGATGTGAAACCGTTTAAGAAGTATATGAACGACAAAACATACATCACCTATGATTTTGCCCTGACTCCTTACGGTTTGGATACGACGTTCAATCCGAAGACACTGCCTTTCCTGCATGATTTTGTGCAGAACAAGGGCGACCACATGCTCTATATTTATGGCGAACTCGACACCTGGACGGCCACCGGTGTCACCAAAATAACCGGTCCGGCCGATGCCATGGTGATGATCTTGAAGGGCGGTCACCATGGATCCAGTATCCGGGCGTTTCCGGTAGAAGAACGGCAGAAAATCTATGATAAATTGAACTCCTGGCTGGGATTTACCGTGCCGGTGGAATAGGGAAGGGGGCAGTTGGCAGTTGGCAGTCGGTAAGGGAAGAAGGGAGAGATGCGGGTTTTAGCGGTTAAAGAGGATGCCGAGCTGGAGGGTGGGATTGTAAAAAGATTTGTTCTCGTCGTATCTGGCTGTTAAGCAAACCGTTTGCAAGGTAAGCATTAGTCTCTGTGAGAGAGCGTAATCCATACTTAGGATCGGAGAAAAAACCCAAACCGGATATTTGTACAGGTAGGCTTCGGATAGAATATTCCCGGATTGGTTCTCGATATGCAGGTTTTTAATGCTGCCTTTTCCAGCGAAGACGGAAGCGGTATATCGGAATTTTCCATATTTGCGGCTTAGTCCCAGGAAGGGGCCTCCATAGCCAAGGTTTAAATAGGAATTGTCGGAGTTGGCGGAATGGTAACGGGTTTTTTGTGAGCCGCCAAAGATGCCGGCGGTAAAATTGTCGAGGAAGTAGAACCGGAGAATACCCCCGATACCAAATCCCAAATTACTTAATTCCTGATGTTGGCTCGTCGTAATGGTATACCCGGGCTGCAGGATCAACATGCCACCGCTATAAATATTTTTGGCTGGAACTTGAGGTAAGGCATTGATTGTTAATCCAATGAATGCTGCCAGGAGTAAAATTGATCTCATACAATCGCGATTACCGGTTAAGGGTTAATGGGGGGGCAATTTAGGTCAATCTCGCAATATGGCAAAGGGCAGCTTTTGAGACGGATGATTATCCGTCTCTACATCCCTACTGCAGCGTCTTTTTCAAAATCAAAGAAGGTCTTTCGCATGATGTCGGAGAGCAACAGTTTGTAATTGATGTAGGCATCGAGCCGGGTGTTGTAGGCATTGTTGAGCCTTTCGCGTTCGAGGGCCATGGATTGGCTGTCGATTTCACCATTGGCGTATCGTTGGCGTGAGATGTCAAAGCTTTTTTCAGCCACGACCAGGCTCTTTTCCAGCATCTGAAGCCGGCGCAGACTGCTCTGCAGCCGGTCGACCTGCGTACGGATGTCTCTTTCAATGGTCACTTTCTCATCATCCATCCGCAACTGGTTTTGTCGGAGCGTGGATTGTGCCGCCTGCACCCGGGCACGGTTCTCACCCCAGTCGACAATCGGTATGGATGCAGTGAGCCCCACACCGAAGCTCCCGGGCCGGCTGACCATATTTTGCCAGGTCTGGTCGAAGGTGCCGCCAATTGGCAGGGATCGGGGATCTTTACCTACGCCGATGAAGTTGTAGTTTAACAGGATATTTCCACTGGGCATCCCCTGGGCCCGCTGGCGCTTGATGTTCATCTCCTGAATTTCGATCTGGATCTCAAATTCCCTGAGCTCTGGGCGGTTTTTCAGGGTGAGCTCCACAGCCTTTTCGGCATCCACGAGGACGGGTTTATAGGTAAGGTCGCTGCTGACCACGATGCTATCGCGGAGACTGATGCCCAGGTTCTGTTTGAATGACCGCATCTGCGCCGAAAAATCCACCTTGGCCAGGTCGAAATTGTTGACCGATTCGCTCAGGTCGACCTCCATCTGCAAAGCTTCCACCTCACGGATCAGACCCGCGGCGTATTTGCTTTTGGCAATATCGTATGCCTCCTGCTGGCGCTCGAGGCTCATTTGGGTAATATTCATCCGTTCCTGCACCGAGAGGAGGGTGAAGTAATCCTGACTGACATCGTAAACCAGGTTCAGCTCCTCACGCTTGAGCTGTTTCATACTCAGTTCATACGCCAGTTTCGCCTGCTTGTAGTTCATGCGGTTATTGTTGAACCCGAAAAAGGCCTCTATTGGCTGCCGCAGACCGATACTCGAATTCAGCTGGGTATTCCGGTCGTTGGCATAATAATCAACAAAACTTTGCGCACCGGTCCGGATGTATAAACTCCCGTCTGTTGGAAGCGGCTGGTCGATAGTCAGATAGCTGCTCAATTGATTCTGCCGAATGGGGTAAAAAGAGATCCCGGTGCTATCTTCCCACTGCTTAACGGTTTCGGTGTATTGGGGAAGGGTCATATCCAGGTTCACATGTGTCCTGTTCTGGCTGATGGCTGCTTTCAGATTGTATGAAGCCGACTTCAGGCTCTGCTCAAGCAGCTGCATCCGGATGCTTTTCTGCCGGGCAAGGAGGACACTGGTTTCCAGATCGAGACGGTATATCTCCTGCGCCGGAACAACTAAGGCCGATCCGAAGACTATCAGGCAGATGAGGACCAGTTTCATTTTAGGAAGCATTTGGTTAAAAGGTTAAAAGGTTATTTTAATCGGTGTTTTTGTTGTTCCCGTAGGGGCGACCAGCGGTCGCCCCTTTGTAATCCGCGGGGTGATATTTTTTGCCCACGGGGTGATATTTTTTGCCCGCGGGGTGATATTTTTTTGCCCGCGGGGCGCAAATGGGCGCCCGCGGGGCGCCCGTACAAGATTAATTCATATTTGGGGTGTCGGAGGTGATGAGGCCGTCGCGGATGAGGATGATACGTTTGCAGCAATTGGCAATATCCCTTTCGTGGGTGATTACCAGGATGGTATTGCCTTCCAGGTGCAACTGCTTGAAAACTTCCATGATTTCCATGCTGCTGGTGGTATCGAGTGCACCCGTGGGTTCATCGGCCAGGATAATGCCCGGAGTATTTACCAGGGCTCTTGCAATGGCCACCCGCTGGCGCTGTCCGCCCGATAGTTCCGATGGCCGGTGTTTCATCCGGTCGGCCAGGCCAACCTTGTCTAGTGCCGCCTTCGACATGGCCACGCGCCTCGATTTGTCGATGCCGGCGTACATTAAGGGAAGTTCCACATTCTCCAGTGCACTCATCCTTTTTAAAAGGTTGAACGATTGGAAGATGAATCCGATATGCTTATTCCGGATTTCCGAAAGCTCATCATCGTTCAAACCGGTCACGTCGATACCATTAAACCGGTAGACCCCTGAAGTCGGGTTATCCAGACAGCCCAGAATATTCATCAGGGTGGATTTTCCTGATCCGGATGGCCCCATGATCGCAACGAATTCATTCTTTTCCACCTGCAGATTCACGCCGCGTAAAGCGGCCACATCCAGACTATCCATCTGATAATCCTTCACCAGATCCTTAATATCTATCAACATTTTTCAAGGTATAAACTCCTAAACTCCTAAACATCTAAACTCCTAAACTTCTTATTCGTGTCTGATCGATTCGATCGGCCGCAAATTCGCCGCCTGTTTGGCCGGGAGGTACCCGAAGGTAATACCCACGATTACCGAGAAAGAGAAGGCCATCAGGATGCTGTATATGGTAATGGTGGTTTTGACTTCCGTGGCCAGGGAGATCCCCAGCGAGAGGGAGATCCCGAGCACAACCCCGATAATTCCACCAGCTACGCTGAGTACAACGGCTTCGGTGACAAACTGGCTCATGATATCTTTTTTCTTCCCGCCAACCGCACGACGAATGCCGATCTCCTGCGTCCGCTCCAATACTGAGGCCAGCATGATATTCATGATGCCGATGCCTCCCACAATCAGTGAGATAGCCGCTATGGAGGCGAGCAGCAGATTATAGATGCGGGTCTCTTTTTCTTCCTGCTTCATCAGCTCGTAGGGGACGATCACGCTGAAATCATCGTTGTTGAAATGGCGGCGGTTGAGGACACTCCTGATCACTGCAGCTGCCGGGATGAGTTGTTCGGAACCCTCCAGTTTGATGGTCAGCTGCTTAACTTCGCTGGTTAATGGATTTATTTTAGGAATGCGTTTTGAGAAGGTGGAAAGCGGAATGTAAATGTCATTATTCAGATCGCGCGAGGCCAGTTCTCCAACAGTCTCCGTGAACAATGCTTTGGGCTGCATCACCCCGATTACCTCGAACCACTGGTCTTCGACCTTAACACTTTTCCCTACCGGATTATCATAGCTGAACAGCTCGCGGCAGATGCTGGCACCCAATACACAAACTTTCAATTGCCTGTCGTATTGGTCAACATTGATGAATTCGCCATTTTCGGTCCGGTAATTTAGTATGGATACGATGGATGGGGTAACACCTATTATGGAGGATTTAGCCGATCGGTCGCCATATTTTGCTTCCATTTTCACCTCGGTTTGCGGCGATACACTTGTGACGCCAGGCACTACATCCTGAATTATTTTCGCATCTTCGAGCGACAGGCCTTTCGAGAATTTCATGCGCACTACTTCGAGTTCCGCATCGGTTAAATCTTTATCCCGGATAATGATATTGCTGACTCCAAGATCCTGATACTTTGCAATAGCCTGCTTTTTTGTGCCTTCACCGATCGAAATCATGGCAATCACCGAAGCCGTCCCGAAAATGATCCCCAGGATAGTCAGGAACGATCGGAACTTATGGTCGATCA
>JBBQOG010000085.1:0-10241 GCA_038330665.1 Bacteroidales bacterium | reverse complement strand
CCGGAAAGAGTTTAATCATTAAATCATCGTCAACACATTTATTGTGAATAATTCCGTATTTTTCAAGTGGTATCTTTTCAGCACACGTACCTATTTCAAAGTTCCAAGATTTGTTTAGTTGTTGAAGACCTGTTGCAAATTCATTCATTCGACCTTCGTTAAACTCTTGATAATTTATAGCGTTTTTTCTCAAATTATTCTGAACTTTCTTATACAATATAATATCAGCAAAACTGAAAACCATTTTATTTGTATGATTTTCCAATTGATTACCAATGTTTTCTATTTTTTTCAAAAGCTCATCAACACCAATTTTATCTGTTAAAATCAAGGGGTCAAAACGCCAAATAACTTTACCTTTTCCAATACGTTCCGACAATTCTAAGAATGTTTCAATTCTTGATTGAACATTGGGTACATTGGGTTCAAGTTTCTCAATATCATAATCATTTAAAGTGTACTGAAAATAGAAATTTTTTATTCTTTCCTCCAAATAGTCCAAATGCTTAAGCATTGGTTTTGGATTCTTTGACCAGAATATAATTAGTTTTGCATTAATGAATGAAACATATAATGGAACACCATTAAATGGATTTTTCCATTTAACATATCCTTCTTTTATTCTTTGAATAAACCAATCTGAATAAAAAGCAGGAATGTCTGTTGACCGACTTGCAGAAATGATAATTGGGGCTTGTGCTTCAACAACTTCACCGTCTTGTTTTTTTATATTTATTTTGTCCCAATTCATGAGTCTGCACTATTTTAAAAATCAAATTAATGTACAAAATTCTGCCGGAGCGCTGGCTAAAAAATGGCTCTTTTGATTTTGCCGAAGGGTTGGATTTGTGTGTCGGGGCAAAAGCAATTGTGTCATTTGTGCGGCTGGCTGTTTATTTTTTATAGTCTTGTCTTTATTTAGCAAATTATCTGCTGTGTCGTTTTTTTTTCACTTGGCGGTAACGGTTCGGTGCAGAGGCCGACCCGGTACAAATCCGGTCCGGTTGGTGAGCGTGTACTTTTGCGTAATTTTTGCAGCCAAGTATCCAAGCGAAACAAACGGACCGGAAATTAACATATAACCGGGTTGGAATTTGCACAATGTTGTCGGCTGGTTGGTTTAATTTATTTATATTCATTTACTTAGCTAAGTTAACCAAAACCCTCCGCATAAGTTGAGGTGCTATTTTTGAGCTCAGTGTCAAATTCATTCATCATAGCCCATTCCCAATTCTCCTTTATAACTTCGACAATCAAATCTCGATTTACCTGAAATTCATTTGTTTCGTTTGCTTGCCGGTAACCTATAGTGTTTTATCCGTCATAATTCCATAAAGTTAACCACTTTCCGGATTACATCAGGGAGAGTGGTTAAAATTTTAGTAGAGAGGTTTTTTATGACGGATAAGACGGAGTTGGACTGAGCTGCCTCCGCCTATGGGCATAGTATCTGCCGGATTCTTTTCCTGGGAACAAAAACCATCAGGAAAGAACGTCGTAGGCCTTCCATTTTCGCTAAACACGGGATGCAACAGGTTGGTTGTCTAGAGAAATGAATAAGGCAAGCCCACTGCGACAGATTGCCGCTTGAGAATGGGGTATTGCAAAGAACACAATGGGTTGAATGATTTCAACCGGAAGTACTGTTTTGAGCGTATAGATGCATGGTTCCGGATTTACAAACTTGACAGAGCCTAAGCCGGTTGCCGGTCAATTCCTGAACGACCTCCAGTCCATTCAGTCCTTCGAGACTGGAAGAAACTGCTGCTTTTCCAGAAGCCTGAACACAAGCCCCACCAACTCTTTGGCTGTGGATAAGGACAAAAATCCAAAATACCGGATCTTGTAAAACCCTTTGGGCAGCACATGCTGGAAGAACCGGCGGATGAACTCAACCACCGGCAGGGTCAGGGTTGAGGTATATACTTCGGTTGATGCAAAATATTGCAACCATTCTTTCTGTCGGGTCAGGCGCTGTAAAAACGACAACTCATTCCCTGGATGGTAATTTTCCAATTGGTCTTTCGGAAATCCTGAAATCAAGTTCAATCCGGCATGGACCTTTGTAAAATAACTAATCCAGGTAGTAAGGAAAGTGTCGATGGAGGGAGTCAAGCGCTTATTTGCTGTTATTGTTGTCAGTTGGTAGTTGTCATGCTATTAGCGGAAAGGCAAATTTGATTAATTCGCCACCGACACCAACCCCCTTTCAATCAATATTCTTCTCTTTCTCCCTGCTTCTCCTCCTATTATATACTGTGCGGCCATCTCCTCTGGCAATGCTTCTGAAAATTTCCTCCGTATCCTGGATATCACCTGACTCAAACCATCATTCCGATTAGTGCAAAGGTCATCAATGCGGGCGATTACAGTTGCGATGCTGGGTGTATCGGAATAATGACGGTATAATCGGCGCAGTTCATCTTTGTGATCGGGTAGGGTGGAAAAAGTCAGGCCATCAGTATGGTTGATGAAAAAATGGAAGACTGTTTTTTCCATGGGATTGAGCCGTATTTCGAGGTTACCGAGGTCGGTTAAAAGAATCTGGCGAGTATCATGGCGGATTTGAAGTCGGCTTGGACGGGCATTGCCAGTAACAGGCGAACGGAATAGCATCTGGGTGCGGATTCCTTCAAAAATCCGAAATACTTGGTCAACGACCTGGGGATCTATATTGCGATCCTGAATTCTTTGGCGGCAATCGGGACAGATATCTCCCGTCCGGAGTTTCAGCCGGATATGTATCTTATCCATGCAAAGGTCATTCATGCATCCGCGTGGCTCCCTGTGAGCATATTCAACAAGCCCTTTAAAATTGTCGAACATCAGCAAATGTAAAGGTATAGCTGCAAGTTCATAAACAACTGGGTATCGGAAATCATCTGAAATATATCGGTCCCACATGTCTGTGTGAACAAATAGGTTCAGCTTACCGCCTGGATCCGCTGCCGAGAACCAGTTGTGCTCGTTTGCATGTTTCGTCAGTAGTACAACCGGTTCGTTGGCTGGGATCTGATATTCCACGCGCGACTGATCACAGTAATCAAAAATGTGGTTCCAGGAGAGGAAAGATACGCTCCTGGATTGGTATCGAGGGGGGCATCCACAGAAATCAGGCATGTTTTTGCTTTTGATACGCTCCTCCTCCCAGATTTCAACTTCCACGTCATCCATTAAATATTCGGCCGGTTTTTCATGGATAACATATTGTACCGGACCCGGATACTGCCGGATCAGATCATAGATGGCAGTGAACTGAAGAGGATCGAGATCGGCCGAGCGAATGAGGTGGATAATCATGGAAGGTTATGTGTTTCAGTTTTCGGATAACAGGTCGATACTTGAATCTGTAATTTCAAAATTCAAAACTGGTCCTCGAATCTCATCATTCTTCCTTCGCGTCAGCCACCTCTTTATCAAGAAAGTCCTTCCGAATCCTGCCTGATTGTTTTTCGCTGAAATAATGGTGCATGGAGTCCGACACGCGACGGTGTGCCTTGTCGGATTCCTTTACAGAGAAGTGGATGGCATTTGATGCTCGGATGTTCATGCTCACCGCAATATCCACGGCATCCAGGGTTGCCCCGAGGTAGCTGAAACTCCATTTCCCGGTAAGTTCTAGTTCCCGGATGATGGAGGAAATCTGCGGATGTGTGAATTCCCTTGATGAATTCTCATATCCGTCGGTTATGATTACGACCACCACGCTGGCATCGTCGTGGGATACCTCATCCCCGATCGTTTCCTGCAGGTGACGGATTGTTTTGCCGATGGCATCCAACAGGGCTGTATTGCCATCAGGCCGGTAATCGCTGAAAGTGAGCTCTTTTAAGTCGGCCGGGCGGATACGGTCCCACACCGGAGTGAGCTGGTGGTTGAAAAGACTCAACGAAGTGACCAGTTCCTGCTCCGGGAACCGTTCAGCCAGCTCCCGGATCCGTCCGATCTGGCTGTTCACACCTGTTACTGTTTCTTCAATACATACATTCATCGACCCACTCCGGTCGAGGATCAGCTGATAATAGGTTTTCTTGTTTTTCATGACATCGTGTATTAATGATTACGATGCAAGTATACGGGGGTGGGGGAGATATGGAGGGACTTTTGCAAGCTTGAAAATGCATACAGTGACCTGTGATAGGCGATTTTGGTCAGGTACAGCTTCGCCACCTCAGTCCCATTCAAAAGAACGGGCCGGTCTGCCATTACGGCCAGTCCGGAATTTCAAACAACGCATTTTGCCATCTTCAGGTAAAGGAGGCTAAATGTAATGAAAGGGATTGAGAAAGGCCAGGAATTTTGATTAATGGACCTGTTCTAAAACAGTCTGGACCCTGGGCCCAAAACGTGTACCGTTCTGTGTCCGGTTTCTAACAATAATCAGAGGGATGAAATATAACGTCTTAAAAAACAGACGATTATAAAAAGTGACCAAAAACAGGCAAAATATTGAACGATTTTGAACGCTGTAACAATCAGAAGATCAAATAGTTACAACAAAAAGTTAGAAAAATGTATGCAAGTCGTATGCAAATAAAAAAGGCTAGGAACTTGTGAGTGTCCTAACCTTCTGATCTTCAAGTGGGCCCACCTGGGCTTGAACCAGGGACCCTCTGATTATGAGTCAGATGCTCTGACCAGCTGAGCTATGGGCCCGTTCCTGTCACAAAATTGGACAGGGGTGCGCAAAGATAGGAAAATTTTCAATACCAAAAGCGGGGTGGGTGTTGAGGTGTGGGAGGCGGGGACGAAAAAGGATAACACGATTGTCGGGATAGATTTGACGCGGATTTCATGGCATTCAGGGCACTGGAAAAACGGGATGCGCACGAAAAAAGCACGACGTTGCTGGTCCGCTTTTATTCAGATACCAATCGCAAGGAGCAGAAGGAGCTGTAATGGGTACAGAAGTCAGCCGGTAAACAAAACCGATCTGTGAAGATTAAGGAGAAACTGTTACTTTTGAATGACAACATAAAACTCCGCCGACAGGTGTTCAATCTAATCGTTTTGCCCCATCAATAATGAAAATCAGGATTTTCCTTCTTTTGCCGGTCTTCATATGGCTGCAAGCCAGTCAGGGTAGTGCCCGCAGCAACAACCCGACCACCGTTACGGTCCGATCCACCTCCATCGTTGAGCGCTCCACCATTGGGGGGCTGCAGATCTGCCAGTCAGATATAGAAGTAACCGTTGCCGGGGCTTACACACTGGAGGTTTTCATCCCGGACGACCGGAAAGTGAGCATAAACGTACAGGTCACGGACCGGAAAACAATCACTTTCCGGATACCGGTCCTGGAAAAGGAAACCATCGTAATGGTTCGTTTGCTCCATTCGGGAGTGCTGGTTGCCAGGGAGGAGATCACGCTCCAGCCTCCTAAGAAATGGACGGTATACGATGTTCAGGTTTCGCACCACGACCTGGGATATGCCGATTATTACCACATGATGCGGAGGGATGTCAGAGAGTGGGGTATTGAACTGGCACTCGAAAGCTGCAGAAAAACCGACGACTGGCCGAAGGAAAGCCGTTTTCACTGGACGGTGGAGACCAGCGAGCCCATGACCGGGTTCCTGCAGAACCGGCCCGACAGTATCATTGCAGAACTGACGCGGAGGATCAGGGAGGGGCGCATCGAGCTTGGAGGCCTTCATAATTCAGTATCTACCGAGCATATGAGTTATGAAGTACTGGCCAGGGCCTTCTACACCCCCAACCGGTACATTGTTGATTGGATGGGAATACCGCCGGCACGCACTGCACTGGATACCGACGTGGTGGGCTTTATCAGGTCGCTGCCGCTATTCACCAAAGAAGCCGACATCCCCTATTTCATGATGGGCATCAATTCAACCGTGATTGCTTTCGATCAGGCCTGCCGGGATGCGGCATACTACTGGCAGGCACAGGACCAGGACAAAAAAATGACACTGTTCAAGACCTGGCCCTACTATTCGCCCGACCGTTTGGGTGCCTACAATGCCGATGAGGTCGGGGCACTGATCGGCCGATATGAGCTGCGCAAAGATTATCCTTACGGGTGCATTTTAGCTGAAGACAGTTATGACTTCGGCCTGCCAGAGATGACCAATGTGGAGAAGATCCGTGATTGGAACAATAAGTACAGCAACCCGAAACTGGTCTCAGGCACTTTCTCCATGTTTTTCGATGATATCTCTTCGCAGAAGAATTTAAAGGATTTCACCACGTACGACCTGGATGCACCAAATGCCTGGGCGGATGAGGACCTCGCTGATGCTAAGCTCGAATCCGATGCCCGTGATCTCGGCTACCGGATCCCGGCCACTGAAAAGCTAGCCACGTTCGTCACTGCCGTCGGCGGTGGGCTCTTCCCCTGGAGCGACCTGTGGCAGTCGTACAACAGGCTCCTGATGTATCATGAGCATACCAACGGTGCCTATGCCGAGGGGCCAATCTATGTGCCCCCGTCGCTGAATGACAGTACGGCGGCAAATGCCAACTATTACGAAGTGGAGCAGGAGATGCACCGCTCGCTGGTCAGTGAATGCCGGAATTTCCTGAAAAATGCTGAAGCCATTGGATATGAGGGACTTAAAAAGCTGATCCCAACAGGGAAGGAGGTTGCTCTGGCAGTCTATAATCCGCTGAATTACACCCGAAATGATGTCGTCAGTTTCACCCCTCCGGAGGGTATGGCCGGTTGGCAGCTCATCGACAACACGACCGGTGGGGTGGTTCCCTGCCAGGAATGGCACCCCGGAATCCGGGAGGTGATGTTTATCGCCAGAGATGTTCCGCAGGCCGGGTACAAGACCTATAGCTTCAAACGGGTTCCGGATGCGCATCCCTCAACCGTTCAAACCATCAAAGGCGAAACAGTCCTGGAAAACCGGTTTTACCGTATCATTTTCGATCCCATAACCGGTGGAATCAACAGCATCACCGATAAGGAACTGAACAGGGAGCTGGTCGATCAGGAGGCCCCATCCAAATTCAATGAATACCTGTACCAGCGTTTCGAGACGACACGCTATTCGGCTGGCCCTGTTACCTATACTCCTACCGGGGCGAATCTCATCTGCAGCCGGGGAAAACTGGCCAGCAGGATGCTTTCGGAGGTTAAGGCAACCGGTAGTGAAAATATCCTTCAGGAGGTCATCCTTTATAATGACATCAGGCGGATAGATTTTGTGCTCAATCTGGGCAAACTGCCTTCGGGCCGGTCATTGGCCGATTACCGGCAGGGGAATGCCCGGAACAAGGAGGCCCTCTTTTATTGCCTCCCCTTCTCGGTGCCCGGCTTTACCATAAGGCATGAGCTTCCGGGGGCTGTTGTGGAGCCGATTGCAGACCAGTTTAACGGTTCATCCACTGATTATTATGGCATCCAGCACTTTACTGACCTGTCGAACGGTGAGTTCGGAGTCACGCTGGCCACCGTGGACGCCCCGCTGGTGGAATATGGGAAACCCCGTGTGGCCGCCTGGAGCCGTGGTGATGATTATGAACACGACCTGAAGAAGCCCGAAAACAGCCGGGTTTACCTCTATCTGCTCAATAATATGTTTTTCACCAATATACGGATGAGCCAACCCGGAAAAATGACTTTCCGCTGGTCGGTGAGAAGCCATGCCGGCGACTGGAAAACCGGGCAGGCACCCCGATTCGGGTGGGAAACCTCCCATCCGCTGGAAGCCATTCTTCTTCCGGCCAGAAACCCCGGACCCTTGCCGGCTGACCGGTACTCCTTCCTCCGGATCGACCGTGAGAATGTCGCCTGTTCAGCGGTTAAGCCGGCCGAAGCGAATGGAACAGGCATCGTTTTACGGTTTTTTGAGCTCACCGGCGAAAGGACCACGGTTAAGGCAGAGCTGAATTTCATCGGGAAGGTCCTGCGCGCCAACGAAACGAATCTGGTGGAGGCCGACAGGGACATACCGGTTCCAGTAAGTGACCACAACCAAATTACCTTCACTATCGCGCCCCATGGCATTAAAACCATACGAATCGTCGCCGAGGAGACTGCCACAGGAGCACCCCGTGTACCTGAAGCTACCGGTCTGTCCGACCGCCAGGTGAGGCTTACCTGGGATAAGCCAGAAACGGGTGGTGTGGAGGTTGCCTATTACCGGATTTACCGGGGCAATGACCCGGATTTTGCAACGGATCTGCGCCACTATGCCGGCGCAACAGCTGAAACCTCTTTCACTGACCAGCCGGTCCTGAATTACGGCGGGTGGATCAATCAATATGTTGAGCCAGGCACAAACTATTTTTATAAGATATGTCCCGTCAGCCGTGGAAACATTCAGGGCCCGTCAACAGAAAGCCTATCAGGTCAAAGTCTGACGACAGCGGAAAAGGATCTGCCCCCGGCCCGCGTTGAGGGGTTGCACGTCGTTCATGTCAGCCCGATCACTTCCGACAACTATCTATGCCTGTTCTTTCACTCCAATATTGAGAGCGATGTTACCGGTTACCGCATTTACCGCAGCAAACAAATCGGATTCATTCCTTCGGAGGCTAACCTCATCGGTACCATTGATGCCAGTCAGAGGATCCTTCACACCACACCGCACGGTTTCAATGCGGTAGAGCGAAGTCTGTCGGAATTCACCATGCAGATGTATGCTGACGAGCGCGTGGAACCCAACCAGAACTATAGTTACCGGGTTTGTGCGGTGGACCGCGCCGGAAATGCCGGTGAATATTCGGAGGAAGTGCCAGGGCGGGCAACACTCAGCAATCTGCTCATTGAAGGAAACCGCTTCTTTTTTGAAGGTGGCACCATGGTTTCCATCAAACCGGCCTTTTCAGATGGAACTGAAATACGTTATACACTCGACGGATCTCTTCCTACCCGTCAGTCACTACTGTATACCGGTCCGGTGAATCTGGCAGAGGCCTGCAAGCTTCGTGCGGGTGTTTTTTACCACGATTCCCGGTTTGCGGAAGCTCTCTCCGAAGCCACATTTGCCACGTCCCTGTACCCGGCTCCGGAATATCATTCGGTTTACGGTGCCCGCTGGGCCGGATCGGGCATCTACAACCTGGTTGACGGGCAGAGGGGGGGGTTCTGGAACGACGGGTTCTGGCAGGGCTTTGAATTCAACAATCTGGATGTGACCATCGATCTGGGCCGGGTTACTAAGGTGAGCGAAGCCTCACTGGGTACCATCCAATTCCTGGCCTCCTGGATCTTCCTGCCGGAAGAGGCGGAATTCTTCCTTTCAGCTGACGGGAATGACTTCATATCCGCAGGAAAGGCTTTTGCCGATCCGGCACTTGAACGCGCGGAGGATGTGACTCATGAGTATACCGTCCATTTTGAAAAACAGCCTGTGCGGTTTGTTCGGGTGGTCGCAAAAAACAGGGCAACCTGCCCCGACTGGCACCTGGGTGCCGGGGGCAAGGCATGGATTTTTGCGGACGAGGTCTCGGTAAAGTGAGCCGCTATGCAAGTTGCTCCGGTCCTCAGCCAGGAAATCCCGTCCAAGCATTGGCTGGGTGGTTCTGGTATTGGAAAGGGGACTGGTCGCCTAAGGGATTATCATCCAACTGGCTATACCGACCCGTTTTCATCAGGGGGGTAACCTCTTTTATATCCTGATTTATACAGCGATGCGGTGGATGGTGGACAAAGCGCTTAAATTGAACACCAATCGGCAGAGCAAATTGCTTAATACCAGATTGCTGTATTATAAATATGAGCCGTTATCGCTCGAATGATGTAAGACCGATTGGCCGAAAGGGCGTGGATCTTCTCATGGGTTTTGTTTTACCCATGAAATTTGATTTGTTTTGATTGCCGTCTGAAACCGAAAAGTAGAAGGAGATTTTAACCTGAATCAGAATTGGATACATGGAAGCCTTTAAAAGAATTCAATCCCAAACGCCGCTCTTCATTCTTTATGTATGGATTTTTGCGGCTTGTAGTGTGGCCTACGGACAGGAAATTGATCTGTCCGGGCAATGGGATTCAGATTGGTGAATTAAACCATACTTTTGAACCCGATCAATATCCTATGCAGATGAAACTTGAAGTGTCGGTGGGTGGATTTGTAAACAGCTGGGATCTGGTGGAAATTACTTCCTTATTCAATTAGTATTAGATTTTATGATTGTCCGCAATCCTATACCACGGAACTTTTGATTTATTTCGGGTCAATGCTCAAGGGTCCTCCCGGTGTTCCCTCGGTGAAGAGGGAGTACCCGCGGGTACTCCCCTACAGACATTCATTTTGCGCACAAATTGC
>JBBQOG010000084.1:0-10288 GCA_038330665.1 Bacteroidales bacterium | reverse complement strand
TTTACCAGGTTGAGGAGAATCTGTTTTAGGCGGAGTGGATCCCCGATAATGGATTCCGGAATCTTGTTATCGATATCGGTTACCAGGTTCAGATTCTTGCGGATTGCCTTAATGGCCATATTATCTGATACCTCATCGATGATCCGGATCAGATTGAACGGAACCATTTCCAGCTCAAGCTTGTTGGCTTCAATTTTTGAGAAATCCAGAATGTCATTAATGATGGCCAGCAGGGTATTTGCTGAGCTTTCGATGATCTGAAGATACTCAGTCTGCTCATCGCTGATGTCTGATTTCAGGAGGATCTCTGTCATCCCGATTATTCCGTTCATCGGGGTCCGGATCTCATGTGACATGTTAGCCAGAAAATTGCTTTTGGCCTGGTTAGCTGATTCGGCCTGTTCTTTTGCCACCAGTAGGTCGCGGGTCCGATCACGAATCCGCTCTTCGAATCCATGCCGCAATTCATTGAATTCAGCGGCAACCTGGTTGAAATTGTCGGTCGATTGCCGGATCTCCGCAAAATCATAGGAGGGGAAAAGCAGACCGGGCTGCCCCTTGGCCAATCGGGAGGTTGATTTATGGATCTCTTTTAAAAACAGGTCTATAGCTAAATAATGAATAAAGGTGAACAGTCCGATCATGAAGGCCGAAAGTCCGGCAAAGGTCAGCACATTCCTGAGAATCAGCTGATGATCATTATCCCCTGTCATTTCAGCAAAAACGTAAAGCGCGGTAATGACCACTGTAGCGATGGATATACTCACCAGAATCGCAAAGGAAAGTTGAAGGGAGATGCTCTTCGGGGGTTTGATGGTCAACTGGCGCTTTTTGATCTCCGAGTGAAGGCTCGGCCGAATGGCTCCACAAAGGAAATCGGTAATCAAGTAAGCCCAGTAAACATAGATGCTTACTGCCAGGAGAGCGCCCAACCCGATCACCAAAGCTCCCTTCAGGTCATGTGTCGACAAACCCACATAAACGATCAGGGTAATGGCCACCATGGAGGAATAACCCAATGAAACAAAAAAGTTGTTCCTGGGTAACCGGAGATAGGCATGCGCAAATTTTGAGAAGGATTCATCGTTGATCCGGCTCACCGGCTTCCAACTCAGTCCCGAAACCAGGGTCTTGTTGATGGTCACCGGAATATTGAAAAATCCACGAATCCCCATGCGGTTCAGCGCTCCATAATGGATGAAATGAAGGATGGTGGTGACGGATGTCGAAATAATCCCGATCAGGATTCCGCTTTTGACAATGGTATCGGGAAACCGGTCAGAGATGCCGACTACCAGCAGGATGGCATATAGGGTGGCAAACCAGGAACCCACAACCGAGAAAATTGCAATGGCAAAGGTGAAGGATACTTTCCGGGCCAGCCCTGAAAAAAGGGTCCGGAAAAATATTCCGGTCATACGGTAATCTCGGTATTGCTGAAGTGGCATATCAGGGGTTATCGGTGCAAAGCTATATAAAAATAGCCCAACCCCCTGACCTGGTGTATCAATCCTTAATACAAGAGGTTACATCCGCGAAGTTCGCTGTTATCGAACCTTCCCAGTACTTCAAAACTTCCATTTGCCCATGCACGGCCGAGATCCTGGGTCTGGACGAACGAACAGGAATTCTGATTGGCGAGGTCGATCACATCTATTCCGCCGGTTTTTCCGGAAAGCAGGTAGCGGAAGGGGTTGTAAGGATCGCGGATCCGGATTTGCATCCAGGGTGGGGGGGTGTAAATTCCATCTCCGGTTGACCAGCCCTGCGACAGGAGCTCGGTCATTCCGTATTCCGAATAAACGGACTTGATATGGAAGGCATCTGTAAGAATCCGGTGCAGCTCCTGCCGGGTTAATTCTTCGCCGCGACCCTTCATCCCGCCGGTTTCCACCAGAATGGTGTTTTTCAGTTCCATGGGGGACAGTTCTGCCAGCTTCAGCAGCGCGAATGTCACACCCAGAAGCATGGATTTTTGTCCTGATTTTTCCAATTTTTCCAGATTATCCGACAGATCCTTCAGATTATCCAGATAAAATCCGCCCAAAGGATGGCCGCTCAGCTGAATCAGGTGGTTCATCATGTAAACCAGCGATGAATTTCTGCGTTCGAGGTAGGAGGGCAGAAGGGCCAGAAAACACCACTTAGCTGGATCGCCAAAAACTCGCCTGAACCCGGTTTCGAGGCTGTCCAGGTATATATCCTCGCGGGTGATAAAATGTTTACTGGTCAACATTCCGGTAGTGCCGCTGGATTCAAATACCCGGGACACGGCCTCCTCACCGGTCACCACCTTTTCGGTTTTAAAGAATTCGATGGGTAAGAATGGAATCCGATCGATTGCAGTCACAGCCAACGGATCCACTTTCAACAGGTCAAGGTAGCGTTTGTATACCGGATTAAACAACGCCTGGCGATGGAACGTCTCCATCGCCAGGCGTGTGAAAGATTCCGGATCGGTCGGGAACTGCCCCGGACTGAAGATCGGGGTTTTTTCCCGGGTCATGGGCTAATATCCGCGGATGGCTTTAATCCCGGGTAGAACCTGGCCTTCAATATATTCCAGGAGGGCACCGCCACCCGTGGAAACATAAGACACCTTATCGGTCATATGGAACTGATTGAGTGCGGCAACGGAATCGCCACCCCCCACCAGTGAGAACGCTCCATTTTCGGTTGCCCTGGCAATCGCCTTTGCAATCTCAACGGTTCCTTTCTGGAAGTTCGGCATTTCGAACACACCCATCGGGCCGTTCCAGAGAATGGTTTTTGAATTCTCGATCACCTCTGAGAATTTCCTGATGGTACCCTCTGCAATATCCAGTCCCATCCAGCCTTCTGGTACCTGGTCGATTGGGGAAACCTTGGTGGCGGCATCATTATCAAATTTATCCGCGTTGACCCCGTCGATCGGAAGGTAGAAGTTCACTCCTTTTTCACGCGCTTTTTCCATGACATTTTTGGCCATTTCAAGCAGGTCCTCCTCGACCAGGGAATTACCCACCTGGCCGCCCATGGCCTTTATGAAGGTATAGGTCATGCCACCGCCAATGATCAGATTATCCACCTTGCCCAGCAGGTTCTCAATAATGGTTATTTTGGTTGAAACCTTGGCACCGCCGAGAATGGCCGTGAACGGTTTTTTGGGGTTGAGCATCACCTTATCGATGCTACTCACCTCATTATCCATGATATATCCGAACAAGCATTTCCCCGGAAAAAATTGAGCGATGACAGTGGTGGAGGCATGTGCGCGGTGAGCCGTTCCGAATGCGTCATTTACATATATATCGGCCAGATCGGCCAGTTTTTTGGCAAATTCAGGGTCTCCTTTTTCTTCATTCTTATAAAAGCGGAGGTTTTCAAGGAGCAATACTTCGCCCGGCTTCAGCGCTTTTGCCTTGGCCTGCGCTTCTTCGCCAATACAGTCGGGAGCAAATTCAATATTTATCCCCAGCTTTTCCTTAAGATCCGGAAGAAGGTGTCGTAAGCTGTATTTATCGGTGGGTCCCTCTTTCGGACGTCCGAGGTGCGACATCAGGATAACGGAACCCCCATCTTTAAGAATCTTCTTGATGGTTGGGATGGCTGCCCGGATACGGCTATCATCTGTGATTTCGAAACTGCTGTTAAGCGGGACGTTAAAGTCGACCCGAATAATCGCCTTTTTACCGGCGAAGTCGAAGGAATTCATGGTTAACATAGTGCGTGTTGTATTAGAGGTGCTTAAAAAGCCAGACAAAGTTAAAAAATGTTGGCTATTTTTGGGCCATGCGCTTTAGTGAAATACCAGGTCAGGAAGCTATCCGGGCACGTCTGTTGCAGGCCGTGAAGACCAACAGGGTCAGTCATGCCCTCATGCTTACGGGTTCGCCGGGTTCCGGTCATTACGCCCTGGCCCTGGCCCTGGCGCAATACCTGCAGTGTACCGCTCCCACCGGGGAGGATTCCTGCGGAGTTTGTCCCGCCTGCCACCAATCGGCCCAATATGTTCACCCGGATATCCATTTTGTTTTCCCGGTTGCAAAAACAACCAAAATCAAGGATGAACCGTCGAGCGATGATTTTATTGAAGAGTGGAGGCAATACCTGACTGGAAATCCGTACCCTTCGCTCGAAGGATGGTACCATGCCATGAATATTGAAAACAAGCAGGCTGGGATATTCAAGAAGGAGGCTCAGGATATCCTCCGAAAATTAAATTTTAAATCATATCAATCAGATTATAAGGTAATTATATTCTGGATGCCAGAAAAAATGAATGCAGTTGCGGCCAATAAGTTGTTGAAGATTATTGAAGAGCCGGCCGATCATACGATATTTTTGTTTGTCAGCAATGGGACGGATGAGATTCTGCCCACGATATTATCGCGTACCCAGTTGATTAAAGTTCCCAAAATGGGAATCGAGCCACTTCGCCAGAAATTGCTGGTGGAATATCCGGGTAAGGAGGAGTTGGTTGAAGGTGCGGTAAAAAGGGCGCAGGGCGATTACCTGGTGGCCCGGGAGATGATCGATCTGAGCGAGCAGAACCTGATCAACCGTGACCGGTTTATCCGGTGGATGAGGATCTCATTCGGGCTTCAGGTTCCGGATATCACTGATTGGGTTGCTGAAGTATCCGAGATCGGCCGGGAGCGTCAGAAATGGTTCCTGAAATATGCACTGGGAATGATCCGCAATAATTACCTGCTCCACTGCGGGTTGGAAGAGCTGGCTGTTTTGGATTCTGAGGAAGAGAATTTTTCTATCAAATTTAAGGCATTTATTCACGCTGGGAATATACAGGGACTGATGGAAGAATTCGACCTGGCTCTTGCCCAGATTACCATGAATGCCAATCCGAAGATACTGCTCACCGACATGAGCCTGAAGCTGCACCGGTTGCTCAGGATGCCTGCTCCTGCTGCAAATGGCTGATTCACACGGTTGCATCACAATTCAGCGGGAATACTTATCTTTACCGCCATGGACACATTACAAGACGCGATACTTTTCAGGGGTTGCCCCCATTTAGATACCGAATCGGAAGGAAAACCCTGCCAGAACCAGGAGGGATGCACCAAACTGAGTGTATTCGACTGGTTAAGGGATATTCCACATGGAATCAGTGAAATGGATCTGGTGGAAGTCAGATTCAAGAATACCCGCAAGGCCTACTACCGGAATGTGAACGCGTTGAATCTTACCCCAGGCGAGATGATTGCGGTGGAAGCCTCACCCGGTCATGATATCGGAATGGTTTCGTTAACCGGTCCGCTGGTGATGAACCAGCTCCGGAAATACCGCATCAATCCTGACGAATATGAGTTCCGGAAGGTTTATCGGAAGGCCAAACAAGCGGACCTGGAAAAGTGGAAAGAAGCTATCGCGCTGGAACATCATACCATGCTTCGGTCGAGGAAGATCACCCAGATGCTGAAGTTGGATATGAAGGTTGGTGATGTAGAGTTTCAGGGTGATAAAACCAAGGCGATTTTCTACTACATCGCCGACGACCGGGTTGACTTCCGTGAGCTGATCAAATACATGGCCGATGAGTTCAAGATCCGTGTGGAGATGCGCCAGATCGGTGCCCGCCAGGAAGCAGGACGCATCGGTGGGATCGGTTCCTGCGGAAGGGAATTGTGCTGTTCCACTTTCCTGACGAATTTTGTGACGGTTACCACTACCGTGGCCCGGAACCAGGAACTTTCATTCAACCCGCAGAAGCTCGCTGGCCAGTGCGGGAAGCTGAAATGCTGTCTGAATTATGAAGTGGACGCCTACCTGGATGCCCAGAAAGATTTTCCTTCTGCTGAGATTGTGCTTGAAACCCGTGAAGGCAAAGCTTTCCACCAGAAGACTGATATTTTTAAACGGATGATGTGGTACTCCTTCGATTCCACTGCAGCCACCCATCTTATTCCTGTATCCGTGGAACGGGTCCAGGAAATCATACGGCTGAACAAACAGGGGATTATCGTGGAAAAGCTGACCGATGTGGATCTTTCGAAAATTGTGGAAGAGGTGGGATATATGAATGCGGCAGGACAGGAGAGCCTGACCCGCTTCGACGACAAAAAAAGGGCCCAGCGGAGGCCGCAGCCACCAGTCAGGGCCCAGGTAAAACCTCAGGAGGAAGCCAACCGGCCAAAAATCAAGGTGATCAAGAAGTCATGAACCGTTTCCGGGTACTGATACTCGTGGTGGTGAACCTGACCATCTTTCTGACCGCCTGTGGTCCGAAGGATTTCTATCTGCATAATGTTCCTGTGGAGAATGAAACGTGGCCGGCAGAAAAGTTTTTTCGCTTTGAAGTGCCCGTCCAGGATACTGCCGGCACCTATAATATTTATCTGCAGGTCAGGAATGACGGGCGGTATGGGTATTCCAACCTTTGGCTGTTTGTGACGACCAATTCCCCCACGGGTGCCAGTTTGCGTGATACCCTTGAATGCCAGTTGGCTGATAAGCAGGGCAAATGGGAAGGCCGTGGCTCCGGTGGCCGGTTTAGCCTGGAAATTCCTTTCCGTTACCGGGTACGTTTTCCAAATGCGGGTACCTATATTTTTGAGATTGAGCAGGGGATGCGCGACCAGAAACTCAGGTATGTCACGGATCTCGGATTACGAATTGAAAAAGCCGGATAGTTTTGGGGAGGACCAATAAATTAGAAAGGTTCAGCGAAATGCGGGAATTCCCGCATGTGTTTGAACCGGATGGAAACGCCATCCTTACTTCGGATTATGAAATGAAGGGCCGCTGGGCGCAATCTTTTTTTAAAAATGACAAACCCATTATTCTGGAGTTGGGTTGCGGACGGGGTGAATATACGGTGGCCCTGGCCAAAAGTGCTCCGGAATGCAATTTCATCGGTGTGGATATCAAAGGTGCGCGCATGTGGAAAGGTGCCCGGGAATCGCTGCAGTTGAAGTTGGGTAATGTAGCCTTTTTGCGCTGCCGGATCGAATTTCTTTTCCGCATGTTCGGCGTGGATGAAATTAATGAAATCTGGATCACCTTTCCGGATCCCCAGGCCCGTAAGCCACGCAAACGGCTGACTTCAAGCCGCTTTATCAATATGTATCTTGACATGCTGGCCCCGGGTGGCCGGATCCACCTGAAAACAGACAGCATGATTCTGCATGACTATACCTGCTCTCTGTTGAAATGGAACGGACTCGTGCCTGACCGTTGTACTGCCGACCTCTATGCATCGGAAGAAGTTGATGAGGTGCTCTCGATACGGACACATTACGAATCCGGATTTCTGCGAGCCGGAAAACCCATCACCTTCCTCTCCTTTGTTCCGGTTCGTGGGCACAGGTGGACCGAGTTTCGCGACGAATCAGCATCCCGATGACAGACCCCGGATTCTTCGATGCGGTATTTCAGGTCGTATCGCACATCCCCTTTGGCAGGGTTACCTCTTACGGAGCGATAGCCCGTTATCTGGGTTCACCCCAATCCGCCCGTATGGTGGGCTGGGCACTCAACAAGTCGTCGGATGGGAACCGGTTTATACCCGCACATCGTGTGGTTAACCGTTTTGGCTTACTCACTGGCAAACACTATTTCGGATATTCCGATACCATGAAACAACTCCTGGAGAGCGAAGGAATCCGGGTGGAGGGGGATCAGATCATCGATTTCGAATTGAAATTCTGGGATCCCGTCAAAGAAATGCCGGAAGTGGAAACGGATATATAGAAAGATATGTAATTTTGCCTTTTATTTAAACTAAATAAAAATAGATGGAATTACTCACGACCGCAGCTGTATTGGATCGCCTCCGGGAAGTGGTCAACCCTGAGAATGAAAAAGATATTGTCAGCCTTGATATGGTGAGGGATTTGAAAATCGGGGACCGGAAGGTCAGCTTTACCCTCGAGTTTGTTAAGTCCAAGAATCCTTTTGCCCAGTCGGTAAAAAAGGCCTGCGAACACGCGATCGTGTCTCATCTGGGCAAGGACATCACCGTGGAAATCAAAATAGATGCACAGCAAGTGGTTCATAATGAGCGGCCCCTGCCTAACGTTAAAAATATTGTAGCCATTGCCAGTGGCAAAGGTGGCGTGGGCAAATCTACCATCGCGGTGAACCTGGCAGTCGGAATGGCCCGGCTGGGATATTCGGTAGGGTTGATTGATGCCGATGTTTACGGTCCTTCCCTGCCCAAAATGATGGACCTGGAAGATGCCAAACCGGAACTCAAAAAAATTGAAGGCAAGGACCGGATCATCCCGGTTGAAAAATATAACATCAAGGTTTTATCGATCGGCTTTTTTGTCGGCGAGAAGGAAGCCCTGGTGTGGCGGGGTCCGGTGGCCACAAGTGCGCTGAAACAGTTGATTCACGACGGTTACTGGGGCGATCTCGACTATCTCCTGATCGATCTCCCTCCCGGGACCGGTGATATCCACCTGACCATGGTTCAAAGTCTTGCCGTAACCGGCGTGGTCATCGTATCCACCCCGCAGGCTGTGGCCCTGGCAGATGCCATCAAGGGAATCAGCATGTTTACGGGTAAATCCATCAATGTTCCGGTACTGGGTCTGGTAGAGAACATGGCCTGGTTTACGCCGGAAGAGCTTCCCGAAAACAGGTATTACATTTTCGGCAAGGATGGATGCAAGAACCTTGCGCTGGAGATGAACGTTCCTTTACTCGGACAGATTCCGCTCGTCCAAAGCATTCGTGAGGGTGGCGACAGCGGCATGCCGGTTGCTGAGGATGAGCAATCCCTGATTGGAAAGGCTTTCCGGGACCTGGCTATAGAAACGGTGCGCCAGGTTGATCTCCGCAATGCATCCTTCGAGCCCACGCGAATAGTTCAAACAAAATAAGTGCCTCCCACCAATACTTAATAATTATGGTAACTGACGAAATCAGATCAAAAATCACTGAAGTGCTGGAACAGCTCCGACCTTACCTTCAGGCCGACGGGGGAGACCTTTCCCTGGCAGAAATCACCGAGGATATGGTTGTTAAAGTGAAATTAACCGGTGCATGCGGATCTTGTCCGATGCGTACGATGACCCTTAAGGCCGGAGTGGAAAATACCCTGAAAAGACAGGTACCGGAAGTGAAATCCGTAGAGGCGGTCTAAAGCTCCCCGCCCTTAATCATATTGTAAATCTTAGATTTTCCGATGTCGAGTTTCTTGGCAACGAGAACCACGTTGTTATTATTCTTTTCCAGGTAATGGCTGATGATTTTGCCTTCGTATTCGCGGAGGCTCATCTCCTGTGCAAATAGGTCCAGGCCGCTATTGGTCGGACTGAACATAACGTCGTCCTCCTCGATAATCTGTTGGTTGGACATCACCACGGAAAGTTCCACAATTGCCTTCAGCTCCCGAACGTTGCCGGGATACCGGTATGAAAGCAGCTTATTCCGGGCTTTGGCTGAAAATTCCTTCTTGGGCAGGCTGTTTTCCTTACAAAACTCCTTCAGAAAATGGGTGGCCAGAATAATGATGTCGTTATCGCGTTCGGAAAGTGCCGGTAGGTTGATCGGCAAACCAAGCAGCCGGTAGTAGAGGTCCTCCCGGAAATTCCCTTTTTTTACTTCCTCCTGCAGATCCTTGTTTGTTGCGGTAATGATCCGGACATCCACTTTAATCACATTGGTTCCGCCAACCCGGACAATTTCCCGTTCCTGAATGGCGCGAAGGATCTTGACCTGCAAGTCCAGTTCCATTTCGGCAATTTCATCAAAAAATATCGTACCTCCGTTGGCTTCCTCAAACTTGCCGATATTGCGGCTATAGGCTCCGGTAAAGGCTCCTTTTTCATGGCCGAACAACTCGCTCTCGAGGAGTTCCCGGGGGATGGCTCCCATATTGACCGCTACGAATGATTTATCTTTACGGATGGAATTATAATGCACGGTGCGCGCCACCAGTTCTTTCCCGGTCCCGGTTTCACCCCGGATGGAAACCGTCATATTCTGCACCTGTATGGCTTTTTCAATCAGGTTGTATACTTTCTTTAAAGCCTTACTTTCCCCGATAATGGCTTTGGAAAAATCATATTTTTCAGAGATCTGGGTTTTTAGCTGATGAACCTGGTTACGCAATTTCTGTGTCGTCTGAACATTATGGATGGTGTTCAGCAACCGTTCCTTAATATTCTCATCTTTAGTGATATAATCATAGGCACCCTGCTTGAGCAGTTTTACCGCCGTGGAAATATCCTCCTGGCCGGAAATCATCACGACATGAATTCCGGGATCATATCTTTTAACCTTTTCCAGGATTTCATGGCCATCCATATCCGGCAAACCAAAATCAAGTGTCACGATA
>JBBQOG010000083.1:0-10341 GCA_038330665.1 Bacteroidales bacterium | reverse complement strand
GCTAACACTTTCGGTCACTGCACTGGGAACGGCTCCACCCCGGCAGGTTACCTACCGGAACGGAGCAAGAAAAGGGGATCTGATTTGTGTCACCGGAGATCTTGGCGGTGCTTTTGCGGGCTTCCAGTTGTTGGAGCAGGAAAATCAGAAGTTCGGCAACAATCCTGCATATAATCCCGCGTTTGACGGATACCAGTATATTCTGGAACGGCAACTGAAGCCGGAGGCCCGCCGGGACCTCGGGCAATTGCTGGCCGCAGCAGGCATCCAACCGACTTCGATGATAGATGTTTCGGACGGGCTTTCTTCGGACCTGATGCATATTTGTGAATCTTCCGGCCTGGGTTCCAAGCTGATTGCCGATCGTATACCGGTTCATCCGGAAACACGAAAATTCGCGGAGCAGCACAGTAATAATCCGGTTGATATGGCCTTGAATGGCGGGGAAGATTATGAACTTTTGTTTACCATTTCGCCTGAACAGCGAGAAGGGATTGAGTCAATTGAAGGCATAACTGTTATAGGCAGGATGACGGGCAATGAGGAGGGTCATCTTCTGGAACTGGAAGACAAAAGTACGATTCCGATGCAGGCAAGAGGCTGGAACGCGGCCGACAAATGGTAAGGACTACAACTCTTCGAGTGGTCCCTTGATAATTCCCCTTTTTGAATCCCGGATGAATTTGATGATCATGTCACGCTCGCCGTTTCCGGCCAGGTCTTTTTCAATGATGTCCAGGGCCTGACTGGTATTATAGCCCTTCTGGTAGATAATCCGGTAGATTTCATGAATTTCCTCGATCAGCACATCGCGAAACCCCCGTCTGCGAAGCCCGACCACATTAATTCCCTCGAATCTCAGGGGATCGCGGCCGGCGGTTACAAACGGAGGAACATCCTTTCCCACCTTGGCTCCACCCTGGATTATGGTATGGGCGCCGATCCGGACGAACTGGTGAACCAATACCATTCCACTCAAAATCGCATAGTCGCCGATTTCAATTTCGCCGGCCAGGCCGACAGAATTCACGAGAATCACATTATCTCCCAACCGGCAGTCGTGTGCCACGTGACTGTATGCCATCAAAAGGCAATCTTTACCGATAATAGTTTTACCCAATGCATTAGTACCCTTGTTTATCGTGACACATTCACGCACCACGGTTCCGTCGCCGATCACCACCAGCGTCCGTTCGCCTTGGTATTTCAGGTCCTGCGGGATAGCCGATATCACTGCACCCGGAAACACTTTACAGTTTTTCCCGATCCGGGCACCGTCAAAAATCGTTACGTGCGGACCTATCCAGGTACCCTCACCGATTTCCACATCCTCACTGATCATTGAAAAAGGTTCCACTACGACATCCGGAGCAATCCGGGCTTCAGGGTGGACATAGGCAAGGGGATGGATCATTGATTAAATTTTATTTTACTTCCTTGTTACGCACGAGTTGTGCCATCATTTCACCTTCGGTAGCCAATTGATTTCCGACGAAGGCTTGCGCCCTCATTCTGACGATACCGCGCCGGACCGGTTCGAGAAGTTCCATTTTCAGCAAAAGGGTATCACCCGGCACCACTTTTCTTTTGAACCGGACGTTATCGATTTTTAAAAAGTAGGAACTATAATCTTTAGGATTATCCACATGTTGCATGACGAGTATTCCCCCGCATTGTGCAAGCGCCTCCACGATGAGCACCCCGGGCATAACCGGTTCCTGCGGGAAATGTCCCACAAAGAAAGGTTCGTTCATGGTGACATTTTTTAAGCCGAGGATCATGGTCTCACTGACCTCAAGAATCCGGTCGACCATCAGGAATGGAGGCCTGTGGGGGAGGAAAGTCATGATCTGGTTGATATCGTATTTCGATGGTCCATTCGGATCGTAGCACGGGACAATATTCCGGTTCTTCTCTTTTTTGATGGCCATCTTGATCAGCTTGGCGAACTCCACGTTGGAATAGTGACCGGGCCGGGTAGCAATGATTTTGGCCTTCAGCGGCGTTCCGATTAACTTAAGGTCACCAATCAGGTCGAGCAGCTTATGGCGGGCAGGTTCGTTGCTGAAATGAAGTTTTGTAGAACTGAGAATACCCAGTGCCGGGGTGATCACCCTGGGCTTTCCAATCAGATCCGCGACACGATTGAGCTCTTCCTGGGGAATCTCCTTCTCCAGGATCACGAGTGCGTTATCAAGTGAGCCCCCACGAATGAGATTATTCCGCCACAGCACCTCCAACTCCCTGAAGAAGACGAATGTGCGTGAGGATGCAATCTCCTCCGCATATTGATTCATATTCCGAAGGCTGGCAAACTGGTTACCGAGGACTTCGCTTTTATAGTCGATCATGACACTCACGCTGAACTCTTCAGCCGGGAGGGCCATAATTTCGATTCCCCGCGTTTCATCAGAATAAACCACCGGTTCCCTGATTTCAAAAAATTCCCGATCTGCCTGGAGGGTGGTAATTCCGGCCTGAAGAAAAGCCTCGATATAATTTTTCGCACTTCCGTCGAGAATCGGCATCTCCGGGCCATTCACCTCAATCAATACATTATCAATTTCCAGTCCTGACAGGGCCGAGAGTGAATGTTCGACCATTCCCACGCGCGCGCCCTTATCCTCTATTACCGTATTCCGGGCTGTTTCCACTACCAATTCAGCAGAAGCCCGGATCATCGGGCTTCCCGGCAAGTCCGTTCTTTTAAAAAGGATTCCGGCATTTTCTGCAGCAGGGTGGAAAGTAGCCTCAACCTGGATCCCGGTATGTAACCCGAAACCGGATACAGAAATGCTGGTGGCAATGGTTTTTTGTTTCACAATCATGCGATATTACCGAATTAATCGGCTGTAAAAATAGGACTTTGCGTACAACATCAAAAAAACCAGTGCTATTCTTTACAATTCGGTTGATTGGGTTGTTCCAAACGTCGAATGCGTTCAACCAGTTCCGGAAACTTTCTAAAGTATACATACGAGCGCTGGTAGGGGATGAGATCGAAAGCCGGACTGCCCTGGATGGCTGTTCCGGGATTTTTTACGGTCTGTCCCACTCCGCTTTGTGCGGCAATTTTCGTTCCGTCGGCGATGGTAATATGACCGATAATACCCACCTGACCGCCGATCATGCAATTTTTTCCGATCCGGGTAGAGCCCGAAACCCCGGTTTGTGCTGCGATGACGGTATTCTCTCCAATTTCCACATTATGGCCAATCTGAATCAGATTGTCGAGTTTGACCCCTTTCCGGATGAGGGTGGAGCCGATCGTGGCACGGTCGATTGTGGTATTGGTACCAATTTCCACATAATCCTCGATCACTACGTTTCCGATCTGCGGAACCTTGGTAAAATCGCTGCCGGTTACCGGTGCAAATCCAAATCCATCCCCACCGATCACGACACCACTGTGAATGAGGCAATGTGCCCCGACCACGGAGTTATTATGAATCCGGGCCCCCGAATAAATCCAGGTATCGTCACCAATAACCACATCCTCACTGATGTAAACCTGTGGAAAGATCTTTACATTGTTGCCGATTTTGGCGCCGCTGCTTACATAGGAAAAGGCACCTATATATACATTTTCCCCGAGGACTGCATTTTCATGCACAAAAGTCATCGGTTCGATTCCGGAGCGATTGGGCCGTTTCTCCAGCATTAACATAAGTTTGGCCAGCGAGCGATAGGGGTCCTCCACACGGATCAGGGTGCAGGGAAGGGGCTGTGCCGGGATGAAATCATTATGGACCAACACCACACTGCATTTGGTCTGATATACATGCGACTGGTACTTCATGTTCGATAGAAAACTCAGTGTTCCGGGCTTTCCATCTTCGATCCGTGCCACATCATTTACAATGGCTTCCGGATCACCGTCGACACGGCCGTCGAGATATCCGGCAATTTGTTTTGCTGTAAAATCCATAGGTTTAGAGGCTATCTGTAAGAAACGGATTAAATAACCGGGTTAGTATGTTGATCGATGAATAACCATTTCGGGTAACACAGGAAATACTTGTGATCAGCCCGGTTTAAAAGGGGTATATTGATGATATCGCTCACTTCAGACAGGGTAACCAGATTTTCTCCGTTCCCCAGGAACAGGATCTGGTCGTTGTTTTCGGCATAGGTATTATTCGTGATGATATCGGAATAAACCAGATAAGAAGCTTCCGCCGCTGAGAAGCCCTTCATACGCATCGCCACTTTTCTCAGGTCTTCGATTTCCTCCTCCCTGAAAGGGGTTTTCCGGATCCGGATACCCGGCAATTTTCGGTTGAGCAGTCCTTCCGACAACATGGAAAGGATTTTATCCGGATGGTTGACCCACACTTTAATGGAAGCAAAGATATCCGCATCATCCAGATTCGAAAATTCGTGTATGAGCCATTCGGGGTCTTCAAGCGGCCGATCCGTCAGCGGTCCGGGATAGAGGAAAGCCTGGAGCGCGGGCGTGGCAAAAACCGCGGTTCCGTTAACGGCCAGTTCGCGTGCACGTGTGAGGGCCTTGACCAGGAGCTGTTCAGCGGCGATAACTGTTTTATGCAGGTATACCTGCCAGTACATCAACCGGCGGGAGATCAGAAATTTCTCGATGGTATATACTCCCTTTTTCACCACCACCAGCTGGTCATTGACTACTTTCAGCATCTTGATAATGCGCTCGGATCCCACCACCCCTTCCGTTACACCGGTAAAAAAGCTGTCGCGGTTCAGGTAATCCAACCGGTCCATATCGAGCTGACTGGACACCAGCTGATGCAGGAAAGAGCGCGGGTACCGGTCCTCGAAAATCCGGATGGCCAGATCCAGGGCTCCGCCGGACGACCGGTTCATCTGCTCCATGAATAAGCTGGAAAGTTTCTCATGATCAATGGATTGCACAATACTATGTTCCAGTGCATGTGAAAAGGGACCGTGACCGATATCGTGGAGCAAGATGGCAGCTATTGCGGCATCACGCTCCTCCTCCGAAACCGGGTATCCTTTGCGTGAAATCACCTCCAGAGCAGTATTCATCAGGTGGGCGGCGCCCAGTGCATGCTGGAAACGCGTATGATTTGCTGCCGGGTACACGTAAAAAGTCAGTCCTAATTGCCGGATCCTGCGGAGGCGCTGGAACCAGGGGTGATCGATCAGATCGTAAATCAGGGGA
Organism: Bacteroidales bacterium; assembly: GCA_038330665.1. Classification (GTDB taxonomy): domain Bacteria; phylum Bacteroidota; class Bacteroidia; order Bacteroidales; family UBA12481; genus UBA12481. The sequence goes on along the minus strand of JBBQOG010000083.1, from coordinate 5,183 downwards.
GCCGGAAAATTGATAAACCCGTAGAGGGGGTCATTAATGATCTTGATTTTATTCGAATGTGCACTGAATTCTTCATCCATCTGTAACGGGGTAAATGCTTTAGGGGTACAATTTTACGACTTATTCTCCGGGAATCGGAAAAAGAACAAAATTTTCCTGATAATGAACACGTTTCGCGGCCAGAAATTGGAGTTTCAGAATTTATTATCTATTTTTGCGCTCGATTGTAGGAATAGTGGCATAGGGGACTCGGGTCCCCTATTTTTTAATTTTGCAGTTTTGATAGACCGTAAACAGATAGAAGAAGTTGTTACAGAAGCACTTAAGGATTCAGAAATGTTTCTGGTAGATGTTCATGTGAGCAGGGGTAATGTCATTCAGGTTTTTATTGATCATCTCCAAGGGGTGAGTCTGGATGACTGTGCCGGATTGCACCGGGGCATTGAGGAGCGGATGGACCGGGAGCAGGAAGACTTTGAGCTCCAGGTATCTTCGCCCGGACTCGGGCAACCGGTGCGGGTATTTCCGCAATATCTGAAAGCAGTCGGGCAGAAACTGACGATTGATCTGGTGGATGGAGATGTGATAAAAGGTCTTTTGCTGGAAGCCAGGCCGGCCGCTGAAGAAAAGGCGGCGGAACTGTTGGTCCGGCTAATCGGAACCAAAAGGAAACCCGCTCCCGAAGAGCCGGTGGTCGTGGAAATAAGCCGGATTAAAACGGCACGCGTTGAAATTGATTTTAAAAAGGTGTAAAAAGAGTATAGGCCATGGAAAGTATAAACCTCATTGATACGTTTTCGGAATTCAGGGAATTAAAAAGCATCGACCGGACCACCATGATGAGTGTCCTCGAGGATGTTTTCCGCAGTATTCTGGTGAAGCGGTTCGGAACGGATGAGAATTTTGACGTGATCATTAATGTCGACAAGGGTGACTTTGAGATCTGGAGAAACCGCGTGGTGGTGGCTGATAATGAAATTACCGACTCCAACCTGCAGATACCCTTTACCCAAGCCAAGCTGATTGATGAAGATTATGAGATAGGGGAAGAGGTAACTGATGAAGTAAAGCTGGAAGATTTCGGCCGTCGTGCGATTCTTTCCCTCCGCCAAAACCTGACATCCAGGATTCTTGAGCTTGAAAAGGACCATGTTTACAGCAAATACAAAGATAAAATCGGGGACATCATAACCGGTGAAGTATATCAGGTTTGGAACCGCGAAATCCTGATTTTGGATGACGAAGGAAATGAGCTCATTCTACCTAAATCCGAACAGATCCCGTCCGACTTTTTCCGGAAGGGTGATTCCCTGCGTGCGGTAGTGGTAAAGGTAGATATGCGGAATAACAGCCCGGTGATTATTCTTTCGCGCACCACACCGATTTTTCTGCAGCGGTTATTTGAGCTGGAAGTACCTGAAATATTTGACGGCCTGATTACGATCAAAAAGATTGTACGCATACCGGGCGAACGGGCCAAAGTCGCTGTGGAATCGTATGATGAACGTATTGACCCGGTTGGAGCCTGTGTGGGAATGAAAGGTTCCAGGATTCACGGAATCGTAAGGGAATTGCGCAATGAGAATATCGATGTGATCAATTATACTGCCAATATCCAGCTGTTCATACAGCGTTCGCTGAGTCCGGCAAAAATCAGTTCCATCAAGCTGAACGAGGAAGATCGCCATGCGGAGGTTTTTCTTAAGCCAGAGGAAGTTTCCCTGGCCATCGGTAAGGGTGGTTTGAATATCAAGCTGGCCAGCATGCTCACAGACTATGAAATCGATGTATTCCGTGATGTGGCCAGTGCTGAAGAGGATATCGACCTGGAAGAATTCGCAGATGAAATTGAAAACTGGATTCTTGATGAACTGAAAGCTGTTGGATGTGATACTGCCCGCAGCGTATTGGATTTATCGGTACAGGAACTAGTTAAGCGCACCGATTTGGAAGAAGAAACGGTCAAGGAGGTTATGAAAATCCTCCGTTCAGAATTTGAATAAAATATATGTCAGAGGTAAAACGATTAAGCAGGGTTGCGAAAGAATGTAATGTTGGGATTCAGACTATAGTTGACTTCCTTCACAAGAAGGGATTTGACCTGGAGAACAATCCCAACGCAAAGATTCCACCGGAAGCTCTGGTTCTGGTCATGAAGGAATATCAGAGTGACCTGGCAGCCAAACGGGAAGCGGTGCAGTTCAAGGAGGAGCACAAGTTCGAATCCAGGACTACCATTTCCATTGAAGATTCTCCAGCCCAGCAAGTCGATGAAGAGGTCGAACCTGAAGAAGTACTTTTGATACAGGATAGCAGAGGCGCTTCCTCATTCGATCTGGATCAGGATGTTTCCAGACACGAAAAACGTGAAAAGAAGGAGCAGCCTGAGGTAACTGCTGTACAGATTGACAAGCCCGCCGGGCCAAAGATCATCGGCAAAGTGGACCTGGAAAAGGCCAAGCCAAAATCAAAGCCCAAGGTTGAACCGACGCCTGAACCTGTTCAGGAACCGGTTTCTGAAGTTAAGGCAGAACCCACCACACCGGCAGTTGTCCCGATTCAGCCAGAAGCCGGACCGGTTGCCGAAAACAAAATTTCCCGGCAGGAGACCCAGCCGGTTGTAGAAGAAGCCTCAGCCGCACCGGTTGAAAGCTCACCCGTGCAAGAGTTGGTAGCCCCTAAAGAAGAGGCCGTTGAAACCAAAACGGAAGCCGCCCCGGAAAAAACAATAGTAGCACCGGTTGAAGAAGTGATTACAGATGAGCCGGCAGCAAATGAACCCGATGAAGAAATAATTACCCACACCACACTGGCCAAGGATCTTCTGATAGATTTTAAAGTGGTGGGTAAAATCGATATTGATTCACTGAATCAGAAAACGCGGCCATCCAAGAAATACGTCAAGGAGAAGCCTCAGGCCAAACCGGTTAAAGAAACCAGAGAACAGGAGGTTGTTGAAACACCGGTCAGCCGGCAGGAACAAAAACCAGCTCAGCCGGTGGAAGTCACGCGCAGAGAAAGATCTCCCGAAGCACCGATACACCGTATCGTGGTTAAGAAGGCTGTGGGTCCGACAATCGTCGGGAAAATTGTCCTCGGCCCCGAAAATGACCGCCGTAAGGACAAAGGAGATGCGGATTCAGCCGGAGATGATCCACTGAAAAAGAAAAAAAGAAAACGGATACGCAAGGACCGCGTACCGATTGCCGGACCGACTACCGATCGGGAAGCGACCAAGGTGGTGAAGAAACCGACCAAGGTTAAGAAGAAGATCGGAAAAGTGGAAATCTCGGAAGAAGATGTACAGCGTCAGATTAAGGATACGCTCTCCAAGATCACCCCAAAAGGAAAATCAAAAGGTTCAAAATACCGTAAATCCAAGCGTGAGCTTAACCGTCAATCGCAGCTGGCCGATGCCGACCGCGCTGAAATGGAAAGCCACACGATCAAGGTGACTGAATTCGTAACCGCAAATGAGCTTGCCAGCCTGATGAATGTTCAGGTTAACGAGATCATTTCCACCTGCATGAGCCTCGGCCTCTTTGTCTCAATCAACCAACGACTGGATGCGGAAACCATTTCGGTGGTAGCCGATGAATTTGGTTTTGAAGTTGAGTTTATCAGTGTGGAAGTTCAGGAAGCCATCGAACAGGAGACCGATAATGAAGCAGACCTGGTAACACGTCCACCTGTTGTTACGGTGATGGGTCATGTTGACCATGGAAAGACCTCACTACTGGATTATATCCGCAAAACAAATATTATTGCCGGGGAAGCCGGAGGGATCACCCAGCACATCGGAGCCTACAAGGTGGTTCTTGACAACGGAAAAAACATCACCTTCCTGGATACTCCTGGTCACGAGGCCTTTACGGCCATGCGTGCCCGTGGAGCTCAGGGAGCGGATCTTGCCATTATCGTAATTTCTGCCGATGATGCCGTAATGCCGCAAACCATTGAAGCCATTAACCATGCGGCTGCCGCAGGTGCCCCGATGGTATTCGCCATTAATAAAATCGACCGGGAGGGTGCCAATCCTGAGCGAATCAAGGAACAGCTGGCCGGTATGAATTACCTGGTGGAGGACTGGGGCGGAAAATATCAATCGCAGGAAATCTCAGCCAAAAAAGGTATCGGGATCATCGAACTGCTCGAAAAAGTACTATTGGAATCGGAAATGCTTGACTTAAAGGCAAATCCAACTAAAAATGCATTAGGTACAGTGATTGAATCCTCGCTGGATAAAGGACGGGGATTTGTGAATACGATACTGGTTCAGGGCGGGACGCTGAAAATCGGGGATATTGTGCTTGCCGGAAGTTATTTTGGCAAGGTGAAAGCCATGTTCAACGAACGCGGTGGTGTGATCACTGCAGCCGGTCCTTCGGAACCGGTGTTGATCCTGGGCTTGAACGGAGCTCCGCAGGCCGGCGACAAATTCCATGTGCTGCCTTCGGAACGTGAGGCCCGTGAAATTGCCACGAAAAGGGAGCAACTCCAGCGTGAGCAGGAACTGCGTACCCGGAAACATATTACTCTCGATGAAATCGGACGGCGGATTGCCATTGGCAATTTCCAGGAACTCAACATCATTGTTAAAGGTGATGTCGACGGATCCATCGAAGCCCTTTCGGATTCCCTCATCAAGCTTTCGACCCAGGAAATCCAGGTTAACATTATACACAAAGCGGTCGGTCAGATTTCTGAAAGCGACATCCTGCTGGCTACTGCATCCAATGCAATTGTCATTGGATTCCAGGTGCGCCCATCCCTTAATGCACGTAAACTGGCCGAGAAAGAGGGCATTGAAATCAGGCTGTACTCGATCATTTACGATGCAATCAACGAATTGCGATCCGCTATGGAGGGCATGCTGAGTCCGGAAATCAAAGAAGAGATTACCGGTTCATTGGAAGTCCTCGAAGCCTTCAAGATCACGAAGGTTGGAACCATCGCCGGTTGTATTGTCCGCGACGGGAAAATTTACCGGACTTCAAAAGTACGGATCATCCGCGATGGTATTGTGGTTTACGATGGATTGCTCGGTTCACTGAAACGGTTCAAGGATGACGCCAAAGAGGTGGTATCCGGACTGGAATGTGGTTTGAACATCGATAAATACAATGACATTCAGGCAGGCGATGTGATTGAGGCCTATACGAGCAGGGAGGTTAAGAAGACCC
>JBBQOG010000082.1:0-10390 GCA_038330665.1 Bacteroidales bacterium | reverse complement strand
TTGTGCGCAAAATGAATGTCTGTAGGGGAGTACCCGCGGGTACTCCCTCTTCACCGAGGGAACACCGGGAGGACCCTTGAGCATTGACCCGAAATAAATCAAAAGTTCCGTGGTATAGGATTGCGGACAATCATATTCGTTTAAAATGAGTTTCAACAGTTCCTGTTCCGTACTTCTTTATTTGCTTGTATTTTTCTTTACCGACATATTCGTAATCTTCTTTTGATGGATAAAGAATTTCAGAAGATTGGTTGATTAATTCATCCTCTAAATATCCGGTCATTTCACATAAACGATCATTCACGTTTATAAAATACCGATTATTTACAAGACCTATTCCGACAGGAGCTGAACGATAAATACTGCCTATTCTATTTTCTCTTTCCACTGCTGATTTTTGTGCCTGCTTACGTTCGGTGATGTCGAGCACAAAGACAAAGAACTTCGCATCATCTTTTAGTAAATTGATACTGACCTCGACGTCGATAATCCGGCCATTTTTGCAGCGGTGTTTGCTTTTAAAACGGTCACTGCCGTTTTGCCGAAGACGTTGAATACGTTGGTGCACCTCTGCTTCAGATTCCAAAACTTCAACATCAGGTATGGACATGGTGAGCATTTCAGCACGGCTGTAACCTGTGAGTTGACAATAGGCATTATTAACCTCCGTGAAGCGGCCATTCAAGTCAACAATCCAAAAACCATCCAATGCCGTTTGTAAAATGGTTCTGTTCTGCCGCTCGCTTTCTTCGGCTTCTTTTTTGGCTATTAAAAGTTCTTCATTTTGCCTGGCAAGTTCATTTTGACTTTCAATCAAATCTTTTGTTTTTTCCTGAACCAAAATGTTTAAATGCTCTTTCTGATTTTCCAATACTGCCTCCTGGTCAATTTTTTCGAGTTGAATCGCCAGTAATTGAACAGCATTTTGAAGCAAAGAAAAGGTTTCTTCGGTAAAGGAGGATTGTTTATGAAAATGAATATGGCCGTAGTTTTTAAATCGGGTGCACACCTGAATTTTTGTTTCGGCAAGATCAGGTTCATCTAAACTCCAACTAAATTCGTGTCCCTCAAAAAGGGAATTTATACTCTCGATAAAAAGTTTAGTGATTAAAACCTTGCTTTTAAACTGCGAAAGATTTGTTGAAAGCAGAAATAATTCAAACGCAAGATTTGTGGCCATATCTATAGTTTTATGCGTTTAAAAATTGGGGTGCATTTTCAGCCAACCATTTATCAGGATGTACATAATACGGATTTTGTGTGATTACCCCACCGCTAATTACATAAGGATGTGTTTTTAAAACATTTACAATGATAGCACCTGAAAACTTATTGACATTATACAGGCAAATACTGATCCATGGCTTTCCGGGAATAAAATAATTCAAACGCGATTCGTATACCATTAAATGTTCAACCCCCGGAATGGCATCTAAAGCCCAAGCCATTTCGGCAGTTGCCCTGACATTTTTTTTGCCTTTTTTTTGCGATAGTTCAAAAAAGTTATTCAATCCTTTGTCCATTTCAACGGGTGAAAAAACTCCGTTTGGATAGTATAAGTCTTTGGCATTTAATACACTGAAATGTTCAGGCATGTCGACATGGCAATCGCATTGTGGAAATTTCTTATAGTACTTCTCCTTAAATTCGTCGGTAGTTTGTTCAGCCGGACAATAGAGTTGCAAATCGCCAGTCATATCGCCTTCACCCAGAAAACCGAGAATTATTTCATCACGCTCTATCTCGGTTTCGTATAAACCGCAAATATGAACACCCCAGTTGCAGGTGTAATCGCCTATCCCTAAATTGAGTTCGGGTTGGTTTGAGGTTTTGATATGCATAGTTCCTGGTTTCTTTAGTCGATTAAAATTACAAAGTAATATTCATATAATGGGCCTGTTTCCTAATTGAAATTTACCCCGAAAGTTTGGCGCGCCCTGGCATCGGCCTTTCTTTATATTCCGGGAATTAACTGCATGGATCTGAAGTACATCAGGTAATGATCGAGATCATCCTGAGGAAACATTTTGAAAATGTATGGTCCTGCCTTCTTAAAATTGAATTGTCCAACACGCTCATTTTTATATTCGTACCATCCTTTCGTCGTACGTACCTTGCCGATAATCTTATCCTTACCTGTCTCAATCTGGAACACACCATCTTCCCAGCCGGGGATGGCTGCATAGGTAATATCGACCTGGTAAGTGCCCGGAAAAGCCACCTCGACATGCCATTCGATATAATCCTCCGGACTTTGCATTTTTGAAATGTGGAACTGACCGGTTTCGCCTTTTCGGTTGAAACGCTTCACCGCTTTGCCATGGGTGATGGCCGGCCCATAATCCAGCACGATGGTATCACGCTCGTGCTGTTTAACGACTATCGGATCCACATCGGGGAGGCCGATGATTTCAGCTACTACCACCGAGTTTACGGGATCGGTGGGTGCATCCGGCAAATCGATCACCCAGGCGCCGTCTTTATGGAAGGTTAGTTCAATGGCCGGATCAGCCAGCATATAAACCTTGCTGATTTTATTATTGAGCCCGTTGAGCCTGAGCTTTCCGTCTTTTGGCCAATCAAAGACATGGAGGTACAACCGGTTATCTTTCCGGGTGCAATATCCCCATGGCAGTTCATAAGGGAAAGGGGAGGGTGATGTGCCATAGATACTTACACTGTTTTTATCCATCCATTTCCCTACCTCCGTCAAGATTTCAACAGATGGGCCCGGGATGATACCTTCTCCGGTGGGCCCGACATTCAGTAAATAATTCCCTCCTTTGCTCACAATCGTAACCATCCGCCTGATGATCTCGGCAGGTGATTTCCAATTCTGGTCGAATTTGCTGTACCCCCAGGTATCATTCAGCGTTTGCGGGGTTTCCCAATACTCTTCGATACCCCCGACGGGCATCCCATTATCAGTCATGCTTTGGTAATCCCCCTGTAGTTCCTGGTCGTAATGTCCCACGCGGCCATTTACCAGGCAGCCTGGCTGAAGCGTATGAACCAGGTCGGCGAATTCCTTCCCCTGTTCCTGGGTATACATCCCGCGATCGAACCACACAATCCCGATCGGCCCGTAACCGGTGAGCAGTTCCTTGAGCTGCGGGATGGCCTTTTCATCGAGGTAACGGCGAAAAAGTTCCGGGTGATCCATGGTGTCGAGGTTGGTCTGCGAAGAGTCATAGTCCCAGGTATTACCATAGGCGTATGGTTGTTCCCAATCCTCGCGGTGTGAATAATATACCCCAAACTTGATTCCTGCTTCGGCGCATGCCTCGGATAGTTCTCTGATAGGATCCCGGCCAAATGGAGTGTAATCAACAATATTGTAGTTACTTACACGGGAATGATACATAGCAAAACCGTCATGGTGCTTGGAGGTTATAACGATGTATTTCATACCGGTTTTTTTGGCCAGCGAAACCCAGTCGTTTGCATCGAACCCGGTAGGATTAAACGTAGCAGCCACCTTCCGGTATTCTTCCACCGGTATCTGAAAAGTTTTCATGATCCATTCGGCAATCTCATCCTGCTTGAGCCGTTTTTCCTTCCATTCGCCCCCAAACACGGAATAGGGGCCCCAATGAATAAACATCCCGAATTTGCCGTCTTTGAACCATTCAGGGATGTTATCCTGCCGGGCCTCGGATGGAAGTTTAATATTGGTTCCGGTTTTGCAGCTGATGACCAACAGCAAAAGGCAGAAGCCGAGTGTTCTGATGTATTTCATTTTCCCAGGAAGTATTTTACCGCCTGCTCCGAGGCTTGAGTAATCGGCTTGATTGAAATCGGCTTGCCCACCGCTTTTTCCATCCATATTTCCGGCAAGGTGTTTCCTTCCTTGCAGGCATTCCTTAAAAGAGTGGCCATATCAGCAGTTTTGCAAGCATCAAAAAGCTGGTAAGAGACAACATTCCCGAGAAAATAGTTGAACAGATAAAGGCTTCCGGTGATGTAATGGTTGTAGATCGATAAGATATGCTGATCACGAATGCCATTAAATACCTTGGAGAAGTATTGGTTCCAGATGTCTGCGGTAATGGTCAGGATAGCCTTCTGCAACTCGGTGGCAGATGCATTTGGATGCGTATAGATCCATTTCCAGGTTTCGATTTCGGTAAGCGCTTGTCCTCCCATATCCACTAGGTACCATAAGGAAGCGAGAGCCAGGAGATGCCCTTTTTCTATAGGACTGCTTGCCTTTAATCCCAATCCTTCGATGTTTTTATAAGCCATGAACTCCGCGAATCCTTCCGTTATTCCACCCGACGGAACATCGGCGAGAATGAATGGATCCGCCCCATCTGCGGTGTAAACCATGCAAACCGCATGACCCAGTTCGTGCATGGCTACCCGGTATGATTTATAATCCAGTCCTGTGGCACTGAACATGGTGGTCATCAATGCTTTTTCTCCCCGCATGGATGGTGCGTCGGTGTAACCTCCCGATACCACCGGCCTTACAATGGTCATGTCGCCAATATGTTGGGCTTCCTTTTCGGGGAATCCCATTTTTTGCAGAATGGATGGAAGGTCTTTTTGCAGGGAAATGGGGTCGGGGTAACGTGCCATTGTTATGGAATCAAGCTGATCAGCTGGATAGAGCGACTGCTCCTGAAAACCGCTGTACCAGATATCGAACGGTTCGAGCGGTCGCCCCAGGCGTTTTTGAATGAGTTTTCCGGCTTCGGTAATCGCTGGATCACTCAATAGTTCCCGGATTATTTTTTCAACCTCGGCGGGCTCTGAATTCTGACTGTTAAAAGTTCGGGTTATCACCGTTGAACCAGGTGGATAATTAAGATCTTCCGAGCTTCTGTTTAAGAATATCGATCGGAATCCTGCATACCGGACGGGCCCTTCCAAAGTGGTATCCGGTTTAGCGGATTGCGACGATCCAGCCAATATTAACGTATTCGTCCAGGGATTCCACCGGGTGGTGGTATCACTCAGAAACTGCTTCGGAACTGTACCCAGAACAATGTGCTCCAGTACTTTGCCCGTTAGCTTCTGACGCTCATATCCGCCGTTCCGGGTGTACTCTTCCTTGCAATTGTCGCGCAGTCCGCGATGACTGTGCAGGAGGGTCCCCGCGGGAAACGGATAGGTGCCATCTTCCAGACAAATATGATCCATCCGTAAAAAATAGTGTGCCATGTATTTCGAAAAAGCATCGGACTCTTTCTCTTCTGCTTTTTTGAAATCGGGATCTGACCGGTAAGGATAATAATTTCCCAGGGCTACCATTGCCCATTTTTCGTTTGACCAGTTTTTCCCCTCAATCCTTTTTTCCTCCAGGGTATAGTTTGGATAATTCAGTTGAATATATTGGGCCAGTTTCCCTTTGTACGGGTTCATCGATGGGATGCTGTTCCTGAAAAACGGATCTGTCTTAAGCTCTGTTGCATCCGTAAATCGCTCAGATTCAGTAAAACTAAAACCTATTTTAGCGCTGTATCCGTTGAGTGATTCCATGTTTGCGCATATCCTTTGGAAATTTCGGGATATATCTTCGCCAGCAAGCAGGTTCTCCTTGCAGAAATCGGTAAAGTCCTTTTCCGATCCGTCTGCGGGCCACCAATTGCGGGCCAGTTGGGCTATTCCCTTAGTGATTCGTTCCTGGTCCTCTGCAGGGTACTTTTCAGCCAGTGCTGTTGTCAAGCTGGAGATAGCCTGCTGGCTGATTTCACTTTTTTGCTGTTTTACCGGATCCGGCAGATGACAACCCACTGCGAACAGAATAATAATCAGCAGGAGTGTGTTCCGGGATGAAGAATAGTTGGGTGGGGTCATGTTTGTTTTATTTTCTATTTTGATGGTAGGAAAGTGATGTTAACCGGCACAGCTGCACTGATAGTAATGAATACTACGAGATCAGACCCTTCAAGGGTGTGGTTAATCCCGGTTTTATAACTGGCATCTGCTTTTCCATTCACCAGGATCGTTGCCCCGGTTGCATTCCAGTTTTTCACCCTGATTGCCGGATTAATGACCGGCGAATCCTTGCTGCCCTTCAGGGTGAATTCCATCTGCCCGGTTTCAGAATTTGTGGGTTCCAATTGATAGCATCGCTCTGCCCGGTCGTAACCTTTTGAAATACATCCCTTTACTGAAGGGATGAGTTCCGGGGCATAGGCCCACGAACGGCCGAAGCTGACCAGTTCGTTCATGTTCATCGCATTCATTCCGTACAAACCGATCCAGTACAACCGGTATCCATCCTCATGAATAACCGGATCGGAGCAGGGTGAACTGCTGATATGCGTGGGGCGGTCGAGGGTTTTGGCCCAGCGTCCGTCGCAGCGAGCCTGGTTAACGGGAAAATGATTGTACCCGACATCGATCCACCTGACCATCATATCGTTACCCGGTTCAAAACAGATGTAAGGCTTATTCTGCGATTTGAAATTGAATTGCTGTACGGTATAATCCTTCTTCCAGTCGGCCGGCTGCCTCCGGAGGTCCACGGATACCCCTCTTGTATTGTAATCATAATCAGCCACATGCACATAGTCGTTTTCGAGGAGCTCCTCATTACGCTGACCTGGCTGTGTGATGGGCAGTGATTCCTGATATTGAATGGCATGGCCGGTAGTCCCTTTGTTCCACGAAACTTTCCGGATGGCGGATCCATCGGGATAGATATAATAATATTCATCCACCCAGCATTCCCATCCTGTTTTGGGATCGGGCATCCAGGTATTGTCGTGGGAACTAACGAGGGCGTAACGCCAGTGGACCACCGCTCTGGCCGCACTGTTTTCGATGATCCTCACATGCGAGAACCGGCAATGCCTGTCCTGCATATGCTCGAAGCATCCCTCGGTGTCGTTTACCCCGTTCGCCCAGGTTTCAAGACTCTGATCGGTCATCCAGTTTTCATTTTCAGAAACCCAGGCGGGCCCGTAGCGGGTTCCTCTCCAGAAAATGAATTTGGAGGGGTTATTGTCGAAGCAGACAACCACATCAGGATCCTCGTCGACCGGCCAGAGATTATCCCAGCCGGGATAGTATTCCAGTTTGGTGTAGTAAGCACCGAACCGGCCCGGGTTCTTTTCAATGGTTGGCAGCCTGCGAGGCAGGATATCCGGAGCTTTCACGGAATATTTTGAAAAATTGATTTTAATCTGGTCCGCAGTCAACGCCTGGTCAAATACATTGATCTCATCGATTATTCCATCCAATCCGAAGAAGGTTGGAATGGTGGCCCATGTTCGTATGGTATTGCTTGGACGAACGGGCTCTGCCACCATTCCCAGGATGCAGCTGGTTTTTGCGGGATAGGTTAATGCACCTTTGATCGCCACCGTGGATACCGGTTCACCGTTCACATACAGGGCCATTTCTTTCCCAGCTCGATAAACTCCAGCAAGGTGCATCCATTTGCGCAATGGCAGGGTCCCGTTAATACTGGTACAGGCTACCCATTGCTCGTTGATGGCGGTTTCAAACGAAACTTGTCCCAAGGGGCCGATCAGGAGGCGATATCCCTTCACTTCATCCGATTCGGTAGTGATCACCGGACACCAGTTCAACGGATATTCGCCCAAAGAAACCCAGGCTTCTATAGTAAGTTCAGGTCCCGGTTTTTTAATATCGCTCCCTTTACGGATAATCCGGGTGGTGAATCCATCGAGTCGCAAGCCTTTGCCGTTTACTCCTGCTGCTATTTCGAAATTGCCTTCAATGGTATCCCTGATATTGGTTGATGGTTCAATGGCAACCCGGTTCCGTATGGTTTCAAAATCCCATTTCATGACAGGGGTCTGGGCCATGGCTGTACAGGCACCGAACAGAAACAAACATAAACTGAGGGGTTTTATCATACTGACCTTTATCTATTAAGTTTCTTAACCGTCTTATTTGAATTACTTATTGAGTGAAATTTTCTGCATGACCAAACCGTAATGGCTCCCCGGCGGGTTCGGCAGAATTTTCATTCCATTCGAGCAGGGGTCTGATTTTATTGAAATCGTTTGTCCAAACCGATTTCCATGCGATGGGAGGGGAGTTCAAATTATCAGGTTTCAGCTGTGCTTGAAGCTGAGGAGTCAGCAGGCACAACGGAATAGGGATATTGAATTTCATGATTTCTTTTTGATAACTATTTTTTGTTCCCTGATGTGCTTTTTAGCTCCTGGCGGGTAACGATGGGGACATAACCCACCTCCAGGCCTTTAGGCGGCGTCATGATCAGGGCCGGATCGATATTCGCCAGTTTCCCGATATGCGGCGGCTCCAGGTATTCGCCATCCTTCTTCCATTGTTTGTGAAGCTTCACTACCCGCTTCTGAAGGTCCTCACGTTCTGCATCAGTAAGATCAGCGTTGAGCAAGGCAGGCTGGTCGGCAAACCGATACCAGTAGTAGGTCACCACGGTGCCGTCGCCCGGATAAGCCTTGAATGGTCCGGCAACCGGTCCGGGGGTTTTCCAGCAACTTTTCTTGTCGTCAGGGGTGACGTATGGTTCTTTGGGCTCGTCGGTCGAAGCGAAGGTACCCTTTGCCAGTCCCGTTTCAGCCGGAACGTCTTTCGCTTCCACAGCAACCCAGAGAGGCTTGCCGTCGTCCTTTTTTATCAGGCGATAATATTCGGGGAGCGTCATCAACGGACCCTCTTTGGTATTTGTCTTCGTCACCAGCTTATCGTTCCACCGGAATCCGAAAGTAGTTGAATCCAGTGCCGCCGGAGTCGCCATGGAGCTCCAGTCGAGCGGCCATCTCTGTTCCTTTGGCGCATCATCCGCATAGATTCTCCAACTCGATCCACCCTTTCCGGTAAAGGTATGCACGATGGAGCCATTCGGATTGATGGCGCCACTGGCTGCCGGACCGCTGTTTTCCAGCCATGCCGCCACCGCATCATACAGTGCGCTCCTGTTGTAGGCCGTCATCCGGTGCATCAGCGCGGATTCGTTCTGAGATCCCCGGGGAAACGAAGTGGGTTCCATCCGTGCGTACAGATCCCCCTTACTGTCGGCACGTTGCACACTGGGGATGTATTGAGTTTCCATCTGAATGGCTTTGTTGGGATCCACAGGACGGGCATCCAGAAACAGTCCAGCCAGATGTGTGGAGTCCACAGTGGGGGAAGAGAAGAAATACGGTGTGAAGAATGCAACCGGTCCTTTGAAATTTTGTGTGTTCAGAAAGAGCGTCCAGCAGTTGCCCCCGGTGGGAACGTTTTTCCCGGCGGTGGTGGATTTGGCCTTGATGAGTGGCAGCGGAAGGTATCCGTAACCGAACAGCTGTCCGCAGGTACCTTGTTCCAGATTGAGCCCGTCGGGGGGCCAGAGCACCCAGGGACTCAGTTGTGCCACACCATATAAGCCTGTCGGGTTATCCCAGTCCCTCCCTTTACCTGCGCCCGGTCCGTTGGCCCAGGCCGAGAATTCCAGTGCCACCCCGCCCATGATGAACTTGGGTGTTTCGGTGGCAAACCGCGTATCATTCCACCAGCCCAAACCACCTTCGATATCACAATACAAGCCTTTTTTTAACCTCGCACTGTCGTAGGTTGGGAACATCCAGGTGCCGAACAATCCGGTTTGAAACCGATCCCCCGGGTAATCCTTCACCAGGGGAAAGGCTGCGACATACACCGAGAAGCCCGCGTCATATGTTTTCGGAACTTTGTTGACGCCGACTATCAGGTAACCGGCCATCATCCCTTTCTGGATCTTTGCGGATTCAGGGTTTGTCTCGATCTGTCCGATAACAGGTTGCAGATCAAAGAGGAAAAACAAGCCCACAATAATACTGAACATCGTTTCTTTCATGCTAACACTATACTAATTTTGAAATATTCACATACGGATAAAGGTACGGTTTATACCCTCGAAAAATTGGACACTTTTATCTCAAATCCGTGCACTATTTACAGGGAAGTTTGCAATAATTGTTTATCAGACCTTAAATGGGGCTCGATAGTACACAACCATGAAAAGAAAGTATTCGGAATGTTGGATGTTATAACCTTACCTTTGAATGTTTGGCAAAAATGAATAGAGCAAAACAGATTTATCATGAACCCCTCATGAACTTTGGGTCGCAAAATAGAATGAAAATAATTGAGGTCTCCATTCGTACGACGGAAAAATAAATTGGAACGATAAAAGTATTTACCAATGAAATACAAACAAAATTGCCTGTTGATCGTCGTGGCACTGCTCCTTGGCACCGGCGCCGGAGTGCAGGCCCAAAACGGCCTGCACGGATATATCAGCAGCAGTCCGTCAAACACCTCTTCACGATTCGGCGAAGGGTTCGGCTTCTACTCCGCCATCTGGCCCCTGATACCCGCTCCGATAGCCAATTTCCAGATCGGCCTGCCATCCACCTGGATCATGACGGATAATTCTGACAATGCCACGATTCCTCTC
>JBBQOG010000081.1:0-10407 GCA_038330665.1 Bacteroidales bacterium | reverse complement strand
AGTCCCTGGCTTTTTGCTCCGTGTGTGAACGTACCCTGTGTACATGACCTTTCACCGGATGAGTATTCAGAAATGAGGGGCCCGAGAACTTTCGGCTCAGGAAGGGAAAGCAAATGCCCAGTCCGTTACTGAAGGCTTCCCATCTGGTGCGGCCTCCGATGCCGTTCGAATTGTCGCCCTCATCGTGTAGTTCCTGAAGCAAAAGGGTGCCGATCATTCCCAGTTCCTGATACTGACGAAGTTTTCTGAAAAGGCCGGAATTTTCCGAAACCATACTCGCTCCAAGAACCACGTTGAAAGGGTTAAAAGGCAAGCCCGATGACGCCTGGCGTACGGCCAGATAACAGGCGACCTGCGCAGCTATCACACTGCCATAGCTCGATGATACCAGTGTCAGGTGCGATTCAGCGGTCATGGGACTGTTTAATATCTGGCTTACGGAGGAGGCAATGATCGGATGGCGAAGCGGATGCTCCAAAGGTTCCTGGGCCATGCTGAGGCCCCGTATGACGTTCATGACCGGATACGGATGGTAAATGTCGCGGATCACACTAAACCGGTCTCCAAAAATATTCGTCAGATATTTGATGAAGTTGCCGGTAAAGGCATTGGCCTGGCTCTGGTTGTAATCCCCGCCGGCGAAAAAGAAGAATCGCTGCATCATAGGCAGCAAAAATAGCTTTTTGGTAACACCATCAGTTACGGCTCCGAAACAACCCGAGGTAAAAAGAGAGTTGCGTAAGCTTTTTTCGCTCATCCAGGTCATCTATCATCCGGATCAGAGCCTGCTGGCCACGGGTGTTTCCGGCCACCCGATTCATCACCCAGTTGAAAAGTTTCGGGTAATTGATCAGTTTTTGAATCCAGGTGGAAAGACGCAGTTCCTTCCATAATTTCTGATAAATGAAATGGTCATACTTTTGGTTGAATTCGGCATCGAAGCGATTGGCCACGAGAGCTTGTTCAATATGCTCGGCTGCGGCGAAGCCCGACCACATGGCATTTCCCACTCCTTCCCCGGTAAACGGATCAACCAATGAGGCAGCATCGCCTGCCAGCAGGAAGCGGTTCCCTGACAAGGGATTTTTTTTTGATCCCAGTGGCAGGTTCCATGCCGCAATTCCGGATTCCGGCTGCGCATTTTTAAATCGTTCTGCCAGGTGGGGATTGGCGACAAGCGCCTTCTCAACCACCGTTTTCAGCGTGATTTTTCGCTTTTTTAAAATATCGGTCCGGATCCCGGCTCCGACATTGGCGCGTCCATCGGGCAAAGGAAAGACCCACAAGTATCCCGGCAGGAACTCATCGAGGAAATAGAAATCTACAAAATTCCCTTCGTGTACGCCGGTTACTCCCGAATAGTACTGGCGCACACCGGTAGCCTGGTGCCGGGGATCCCTCTTTCCCGGATCGCCCGGAATGGCAGCCAGCTTGTTGGCCGCGCCTGAAGCGATCACGCACATCCCGGCTGTAATCCGGAAAACACCGGATGTATCGGTCAAAAGAACTCCATCGGCCATCTGTTCAAAACCGGTGATGTTAATTCCCTGAATGACATCGATTATCGGATATTTTTCAACCTCATCCATCAGTAGCCGGTCGAAATCGATCCTTCTGATCACATGCCCGGGTGGATCCTCCGGGAATTTTTTGTTGCGATAGGGGAGTGCCACCGATTTCATGTTCGGGGCAAAAAACCGGACCCCATACGAGGGCAATTGTCTGGGATGCTGTTGCAGCTGAGTCACCAAATCGGGATTGATACGGCGCAACATGGTGACCACCCAGCCACTCAATCCATCGCCGCAAATCTTTTCGCGAGGGGAAGTTTCCTTATCGATCACCACCGAGCCTATGCCTTTCTTCGCCAGAAAAAGAGCTGTGGACAAACCGGCCGGGCCGGCACCGATAATAGCTATTTCAGCTTTTCTGCCGGTTAGTACTCTTTCCATGCTTTGATCGAAATATCCTCGAGGTCGAGCTTGCAGAACGCATTAATAAAAGCCGCCGCCAGGCGGGCATTGGTGATGAGTGGCACGTTAAAATCGATGGCATCCCGACGGATGGTGTAATCGTTCTTTAATTCTCCCTGGGTAAGGTTCTTGGGAATATTGATGACCAGGTCGATCAGGCCATTCCGGATATATTCGGTCACGTTTGGATTGATCTTTTCATCCGGCCAGTGCAGGATGGTTGCCGGTATACCATTGCCGCGCAGGAAATCTCCCGTGCCCGGGGTGGCGAAAATTTCATAGCCGTGATTATCCAGCAAATGGCACGATTCAAGTAGATGCACTTTATCCTTGATCGGTCCGGTCGAAAGCAGGATGTTCTTTTTCGGGATCTGATACCCCACAGAAAGCATCGATTTCAGGATCGCGTCATAATAATCCTCTCCAATGCAACCCACCTCACCGGTCGATGACATGTCGACACCCAGCACCGGATCAGCCTTTTGAAGCCGTGAAAAGGAGAATTGTGAGGCTTTTACCCCGATATAATCCAGATCGAAAATGGATTTGTTGGGTTTCTCAACGGTTTTGCCTAGCATGACTTGTGTTGCCAGTTCGATCAGATTGGTTTTCAGCACTTTGGATACAAAAGGAATGGATCGTGATGCTCTCAGGTTACATTCAATAACCTTGATGTCATTGTCCTTGGCAAGGAATTGGATATTGAAAGGCCCGGTTATATTAAGCTCCTTGGCCACCTGCCTGGTGATCTTTTTAATCCGGCGGACGGTTTCAAAGTAGAGTTTCTGCGGTGGGAAGATCATGGTGGCATCTCCGGAGTGAACCCCGGCAAATTCCACATGTTCGCTGATGGCATAGGCGATCAGCTCTCCTTTTCCTGCCACCGCATCGATCTCGATCTCTTTGGCCTGCTCGATAAAGTCGGTGACCACAACAGGGTGCTGTTTTGATACACGTGCCGCCAGATGAAGATAATTGTCGAGCTCTTCCTTATTGGAAACCACGTTCATGGCGGCACCCGATAAAACATACGAGGGCCGGATCAAAACCGGGAATCCGATCCGGTCCGTAAAATGATGAATTTCTTCAATGCTGGTGAGTTCCTGCCATTCCGGCTGGTCGATATCCAGGGTGTCGAGCATCATCGAGAATTTATGCCGGTCTTCGGCCCGGTCTATCGAAACCGGTGAGGTTCCGATGATGGGAACCGACTGCTCATGGAGCCGGAGGGCGAGATTATTCGGAATCTGACCTCCCATCGAAACCACCACCCCGAGGGGTTGTTCCAGATCGAGAATATCCATGACCCGCTCAAACGATAATTCATCGAAATAGAGCCGGTCGCTCATGTCATAATCCGTGGAAACGGTTTCCGGATTGTAATTGATCATGATGCCACGGTATCCTTCATTCCGGATCGTTTGCAGGGCATTCACGCTGCACCAGTCGAACTCAACCGAACTTCCGATCCGATAAGCACCGGAGCCGAGCACAATGACTGATTCATTCTGGTGTTCGAAATCTACGTCATGGGCCATCGAGGAGTAAGTCAGATACAAATAGTTGGTTTGGGCCGGATATTCAGCGGCAAGGGTATCGATCTGCCTTACAAAGGGAACGATTCCTGCCTCTTTCCTATATTTCCGGACACGAAGCATGTCTTCTTCGATCCGTTCCGATCCGCTCTTCAGCACCAGGCGGGTGATCTGAAAATCGGAGAATCCCCTGATTTTCGCTTCCCTGATAAGTGCGGGTCCTGCGGATTCCATCGATTTGCAAGACTCAAGCATTCGCATCAGCCTGACTATATTCTGCAATTTTACCAGGAACCAAAGGTCGATACCGGTTTTATCATGAATCTCCTCGACGGTCATTCCCTTTTCCAGGGCCTGTGCAATCACAAAAATCCTTACATCGGTCGGCGTGCGGAGTTCCTGATCGAGGTTGGCATAAGTCATGGTATGATTACCAACAAACCCGTGCATGCCCTGACCGATCATGCGGAGTCCCTTCTGGATGGCTTCTTCGAAGGTCCGGCCAATAGCCATCACTTCCCCGACACTCTTCATGCTGGAACCGATTTCGTGCGAAACCCCTTCAAATTTGTCAAGGTCCCAGCGCGGAATTTTAACCACGATATAGTCGAGGGCCGGCTCAAAGCAGGCCGTAGTCGTGAGGGTGACACTATTTTTTAATTCATGCAGTCCGTATCCCAGACCCAGCTTGGCCGCCACGAAGGCGAGCGGATAACCGGTGGCCTTGGAGGCCAGCGCGGATGACCGGCTCAGACGGGCATTCACCTCAATCACCCGGTAATCCTCCGAGTTCGGATCCAGCGCGTATTGTACGTTGCATTCCCCGACAATCTTGATATGGCGGATGATTTTAATGGAGAGGGCCCTGAGCTTATGATACTCGTTATTGGACAGCGTTTGTGAAGGAGCAACCACGATACTCTCGCCGGTGTGGATTCCCAACGGATCGAAGTTCTCCATGTTGCAAACCGTGATGCAATTATCGAACCGGTCGCGGACCACTTCATATTCAACCTCTTTCCAGCCCTTAAGCGATTTTTCAACCAGGATCTGCGGAGCCATGGTCAGTGACTTCGTGGCCAGCTTCTCCAGTTCGTCGCGATTGTCGCAGAACCCGCTTCCCAAACCTCCCAATGCATAGGCTGAACGGATGATGACCGGATAACCCAGGCGATCTGCAGCAAGAAAGGCATCCTCAATGGTACTGACGGCCTTGCTCTGAATGGTTTTTACATCGATCTCGTCAAGTCGCTGGACAAAGAGTTCGCGGTCCTCGGTATCCATAATGGCCTTCACCTGCGTTCCAAGGACCTCGATGCCATATTTTTCGAGTACACCCGATTTGTGAAGTGCTACTCCGCAATTGAGTGCGGTTTGGCCCCCAAAGGCGAGCAAAATTCCTTCCGGGCGTTCCTTGCTGATCACCTTCTCTACAAAATAGGGAGTCACTGGCAGGAAGTAAATCTGATCGGCAATCCCTTCTGAAGTTTGGACGGTAGCAATATTGGGATTCACGAGGATCGTGTAAATTCCTTCCTCGCGCAGCGCCTTTAAAGCCTGGGATCCGGAATAATCGAATTCACCCGCTTCTCCAATTTTCAATGCGCCTGAGCCGAGAACAAGGACTTTGCTATATTTTTTTGTAATGGGCGCCATGATTCAAATCTTAGAGTTTTTGATTTTGTCGATAAATTCATCAAACAGAAATTCAGTATCGGTGGGACCGCTGCTGGCTTCCGGATGAAATTGCGAGGAGAAGAAGGGTTTGGTATGGTGAACGATCCCCTCATTGGTATCATCGTTCAGGTTCCGGAACAGCGGCTGCCATCCTTCGGGCAGGGTCCGGTCGTCGAGCGCAAAACCGTGGTTCTGCGAAGTGATGTATGCTTTATTGGTTCCGACCTGCAGAACAGGCTGGTTATGACTCCGATGACCATATTTGAGTTTGTAGGTGTCACCACCTGCGGCCAATCCCATCAATTGGTTTCCTAAACAGATGCCAAAGATCGGTTTGTCCTTTCCAAGAGCGGCCTGGATATTCTGTATGGTTACCCCACACTGTTTCGGATCGCCGGGCCCGTTCGAAATAAACAATCCGTCATAATCAATGGATTGAATATCAGTATTCCATGGCACACGGATCACTTCTGTGTCGCGGCGAAGTAAACACCTGATGATGTTGTTTTTCACCCCGCAATCCACTAGTAATATCTTGTATTTACCTTTGCCATACCGGATAATCTCTTTGGTGCTGACCTGGTCGACCAGGTTGAGCAGGTTGGGATCGACGAAAGGAATATCTTCATCAAAGATGATTTTCCCTAGCATGGCCCCTTCTTCACGTAAATGCTTGGTGAGTGTACGGGTATCAATGCCATAGATGCCGGGGATATTAAATTCCTTCAGCCAGTCGGCCAGGCTCTGGTTGGCATTCCAGTGACTGAAATCAAAGGAATAATCCGAAATGATGAGTCCGCTGATATGAATCTGATCGGATTCGAAATATTTCAGCATCCCGTTTTCGCGCTCCCTGCCGGGGACTCCGTAATTTCCGATCAGGGGGTAGGTGAGCACGAGGATCTGCCCGCAATAGGAAGCGTCTGTGATGCTTTCGGGGTAACCGGCCATTGCGGTATTGAATACCACTTCACCGGCCATTGGAGTTTCAGAGCCGAATGACCAGCCCTTCCATTCGGTCCCGTCTTCGAGAACGAGTTTCACCGGCCTGCTTGCCGGATGGAGTATGTTATCTTGATTCATCAGATAGAATTTCGTCGGAATACCAGGTTTTAACTTTTTCTCTCAAATTATAATTGGAGCTCATGGTTTCACCATACGCTCCGGCTGACCGGATTGCGATCAGGTCGCCGCGCCGGGTTTCGGGTAAATTTACGGCTTTACCGAAACAATCCGAAGATTCACAGATCGGACCCACTACATCAAAGGGTTGTTCCTTCCCCGATGAGGATAAGTTTTCAATCTGATGGAAAGCCTGATAAAGGGCCGGACGGATCAGTTCGGTCATGCCGGCATCCAATATCGCAAAACGGGTCTTTACCCCTTCTTTAATATACAATACTTTGGAGATCAAGCTTCCACATTGAGCCACCAGCGCACGTCCCGGCTCAAAATGCACCTGCTGTCCGGGGAGTAAGTCGAGGTGATGTTTAAAAATCTCGAAATAGGTTTTAAAGTCGGGTTCGGGGCCATCCGGATTGGAGTAATTGATGCCTAAACCGCCGCCTACATTTATGATTCCGGGAATCATATTGTTGCTGGCGAACCAGGCCTGGATTTCATTGATCCGGGTACACAACCCTCTGAAAACATCAAAATTAGTGATTTGCGATCCGATATGGAAATGGAGGCCGACCCATTCCAGGTTGGATGCGTTGCGCAGAAACCGGCACACCGGATCCCAGTCCCAGGGATTGATGCCGAATTTATTTTCCTCAATGCCGGTGGTGATATAATGGTGGGTGCGGGCATCCACATGCGGGTTTATTCTAAGTGCCACCGGGGCTTTTATTCCCTTTCGGGCTGCAATCTCATTGATTACTTGCAGTTCCTGGATGGATTCAGAATTAAAGCAGGAAATTCGCTGATCAAGACCGAATTCAATTTCCCAGTCTGCTTTCCCAACGCCGGCAAACACGACGTCCGAGGGTGTGAATCCTGTTTCCAGTGCCCGTCGTACTTCATAACCGCTTACGCAGTCGGCTCCGAAACCCAGCGAGCTGATCTTTCTTAATATGGGAATATTGGCATTGGCTTTCAGTGCATAATGAATGCGGTAGCTATTCTGCTTTGCGAGCTGGGCCACGGTTTCCAATATTTTACCCAAACGCTCCGTGTCGTAGTAATAGAATGGTGTTTCAAACTGCTGAAACCGGGCCAATGGGAATGTCGTTTTCATTGGCCGCTAAATAAATGATTACTGAGTGCGTTGAGGGCTTTAATTTTATCCGTACTGCTGATCAGCAGGGAAATATTGTTATTGCTCGATCCGTAGGAGATCATGCGTATGGGAATATGCCTCAGTGCTTCAAGCGCCAGAACGGCCATGCCCTTATTTTCGCCGATCATATCGCCAACCACGCAGAGGATACTCTGGTCCGGAACCACTTCAACGCTCCCGTAATTTTGCAGATCACGGACTATTTTATCCAGATGATCCACCTGGTCGATCGTCATGGAAACGGATACTTCCGATGTGGTGATCATATCGATTGAGGTTTTGTGGCTTTCAAAGATTTCGAAAACCTTTCGCAAAAACCCGAATGCCAGTAACATGCGATCAGATTTTATCCGGATCGCCACAATGCCATCCTTGGCCGCAACCGCTTTTATTCCTTTTCCTGTGATCTTATCGGTAATCAGCGTGCCCGGAGAAGCGGGGTCCATCGTATTTTTTAACCTGACGGGTATATTCTTGTCCTGAGCCGGACGCACGCTGGTCGGATGCAGGATTTTGGCTCCGAAATAAGCTAGCTCGGCCGCCTCGTTGAACGAAAGCTGATCGATCCGTTTGGTGTTTTTAACGTACCGCGGATCATTGTTATGGAATCCGTCAATATCCGTCCAGATCTGTATTTCTTCCGCGTTTATCGCTGCGCCAATGATGGAAGCGGTGTAATCCGATCCCCCGCGCTTCAGGTTGTCCACCTCGCCAAAGGCGTTCCGGCAAATAAATCCTTGGGTAATAAAGAGGGAAGTCCCCGGATGAAGTTGAATTTCGCGAGTCAGGTTCTCTTGGATGTAATAATTATCAGGCTCCTGATCCTTGTCGATACGCATAAAACTTAAGGCGGGCAGCAACACGCACCGGATGCCAATCTCCCTTAAGTGATAGGCCATCAAGGCTGTTGAAATCATTTCTCCTTTGGCGAGTACGGTCTTTTCCTCATGCTGTGTGAACATATCCCGGTTGAATTCATCGAGATTGCTGAAATGAGAGTCAATCATTTCACGCACCTGATTCCGCGATTCTTCCGTTTTGAACAGGTCGCCGACCACTCCGTAATATTTTTGACGCATGCCCTCAAGGAAAATCTTGGCTTGCGAATGATCTTTTTTGTATAAATATTCAGAGTAAGTGACCAAGTCGTTGGTGGTTCCTGCCATGGCAGAAAGTACCACGATTTTTGGTGTTGAATCGGATATCAACCGGCCAACTTCCTCAATCCGCCTGGGGTTTCCGACGGAGGTTCCCCCGAATTTCATGACTCTCATTCTGGTCATATTAAAGTATTTTAATGGGAATCAGCTGCGAGCAGCACTAAACCGGGGCACAAAGATAGCTAAAAAACTTAAATTTGCCTTTTGGTTATAAGTGAGCGATGCGTAAAATACTGATACCCATAATTGCAATAATAGCTCTGGCCGGGGCGGCAGGAGTCTTTTATCTGTTAAAGGAAAAGCCTGTCATCATCGGTAGTGCGAGTGAAGCGATACAAGCGGTTCCGGAAGATGCGGTATGCATCGTGGAATCAAATTCCATTCCCGAACTGGTTCATGCGCTGGTACATTCCGATCCGCTTTTCCCTTCTCTTCAGCTGTTAGGAGGCATTGATCCCGGTCTGACGGCGTTGAAAAAATTCGACAGCCTGTTCAACCAAAGTGCAAAAATGCGGGATTTATATGGCGAACGTCCGGTATTGGTCTCGTTTCATCAAATCGGTAAAAATCAGTACCAATTTCTGCTGATCATTGAAAATCACGGGTCCTCCGGCGTGAAAGAGGCAGGAGATCTGTTTGTAGCCTTATCCGGGCAGCAGGGTGTATGGACCAGCCGTACTTATAACGGACAACAAATCAATAGAGTCACATTTAATGAAAGTGCCCTGATTCCGGGAATTTCTTTGTCCGAAAATAAAAGATTCATCCTCATGAGTCCCTCACCGGTATTGCTGGACAATGCCGTTCGACAGGTAAATCAGGAAAGTGGATGGTCCCATTCTGATTCATTTAAAAAGCTGTTGCATGCGGACGTTCCGGATGCACAGGCACATGTGATTATCAATCTGAAAGCCTTTCCACGATGGCTGGGAGGCCAGATGAATCCTGCCGTGAAACGGAAAATGGATTCCTTTACCCGATATGGCGAGTGGGCCTCACTTGATTTGTCGGTCACCAAGGATGCCGTTTGGATGAAAGGTTTTGCTACAGAGGGAGATACGTTGAATTCCTACCTAAACCTTTTTAAGCACCAGGAGCCCCGCAAACTGGAAGCCGAACAGTATCTGCCTGCAAACATCGCGGCCTATTTTACGATGGGGATCGGGGATCCGACCGGTTACCTGAAGGGGCTGTCAGATTACCTGGGTAGCGGAGAGTTTGGCCGGATCCGGCAATCCATGATTGGGAAGTACACTTCCGCAGCCGGTGCCGATCCGGTTAAAACCTGGTCGGAACTCGGTATGCGTGAGCTCACAATCGCTTATATTTGTGGGGTTTCGGATGGATCGATACATCCGCTGGTGAGTATACAGGTAAAAAATGGGAACCAGGCACTTGAAAAGCTGATGGCCGGCCGGCCGGTGGCGAAAATCAAATCCGAAGGGAAAAAAGAAATTCTCAACATGCCCTTTGAAGGGTTGCCTGAAATTTTGGGCGGTAGTTTGTTTTCTGCCGTATCCGGAAAGTTTTTTACCGTGCTCGGAAATATTATTTTCATTGCGGATAAAAAGTCAATCCTTGATGAAATTGTGAATAAATATGCATTGCACCAAACATTAGCCAATGATGCCGTGTACCTTTCGTTGGCGGGTATGCTGTCGACCCGCTCCAATGCCACCTTTTATGCCGTGCCTTTCAAATCCAAACCCTTGCTGGAAAGCATTCTGAGCCCTGAGGCCGCTTCCACCCTCCTGGGCAGCGACCGTTTCCTTCAGAAGGCA
>JBBQOG010000080.1:0-10414 GCA_038330665.1 Bacteroidales bacterium | reverse complement strand
GAGTAAAATACAGATGCCGGGTTTCGAGCGGCGAGGCATTCCATAGCGTGGTCTGCACCTTGCCAAGTTCCATCCCCAGAACAGCCGTAAACTGGGTCTTATCGTTATTGCGCGTAATGCTCAGCTCCGGGCGCAGCCATTGATAAATCTTGCGAAAATCCGGACTGTGCAGGGAATCGATCAAATTATCGGCATCCTGCACGGGTTGCCCTTGCAACCGGTTATAATGATTGTTGTTGGTTCCTACCCTGATGGCCGGTTCGACAAACAAAAGTCCTTTTACCCTCTGAGTGAGCGAGGTACTACCTGAAACGGAAATATTGTCGGAGGTAATATCCTGAAACTGGCTCACCACTTGGGTTGAAGCCGGAAGATAGTATTGCGTGGTATTTTCATATCGGGAATTGGACAAACTGGTCGAATAGCTAGCATCCGTACCGATCTTGAATATGGAATGGTTTCCGTTGAATTTCTTCAGATACGACCCATTTGCGCTCCCGGATGCCGATTCGTTCTGCCCCGTGCTCAAACGCGACAAATTATATACAGGCACATCGTTCTGCAAGGTATTCGTAACCGAGTTCTGCGGTGAAAAACCAGCAGAAAACCCAATGTTCCCGTTCACGAGGATGGTTTGAGTGGAATCGATGCGGTTCCTCATCCCGAAATTAATCCGGTGCGAGGTGTCACGTTGTACCTGGTTGGCAACCCTCTCCTCATAAAATG
Source organism: Bacteroidales bacterium (assembly GCA_038330665.1). Lineage (GTDB taxonomy): Bacteria > Bacteroidota > Bacteroidia > Bacteroidales > UBA12481 > UBA12481. The sequence goes on along the minus strand of JBBQOG010000080.1, from coordinate 9,688 downwards.
ACCTTTCAGGGGTGAAATTCCGTGTTGTGGTGTTTTCAAGCAATTTCCGATTAGATCCGCTGAAAATATAACTGGCAAACACTCTTCTTTCTTTGGCCCAGGTATAGGAAATGTTGGCACCGCCGGCTCCGGATGAAGACAATCCACTTTCGGGCTGCCCGAAATTAATCGGAAAACCATCGTTACCCCCAATTACAAAGGCATTGCCACCCGACATCATGCTGGCCATCCCGCCGTTGAAGCTCATGTAATCCCCAAACGAAAATCCCGATTGGTTCACGTTATTCAACATCCCCAATGCGGCAGCCTGTACCTTATCGGTGAATCGGTAAGCCTTGCCGCTTCCCAGATAATGATTACCGGTTCCGCCTCCAACGGTTACATCCCCCAGAATTCCCTTCTTTTTATCCGCTTTCAGAACCAGATTCACTGTTTTATCCCGGGTGCCATCATCAATACCGGTAAATTCGGATTCATCCGACCGCTTATCGTACAACTGAACTTTATCAATGGCATCGGCGGGAAGATTTTTGGTTGCCACTTTAGGATCGTTACCAAAGAATTCCTTGCCATCAACCAATACCTTTCTGACATCCTTTCCCAGTGCCTTGATGTTCCCGGCACGATCCACCTCAATACCCGGAAGTTTTTTCAACAACTCCTCCACATTGGCATCCGACTTGGTCTTGAATGCTTTTGCATTGAATTCGATCGTATCGTGCCGGATGGTGAGCGGTACATATTCCCCTACCACCTGAACCTCTTTAATATCCACCGGTTTCGGTTTCAAAACCACCACACCAAAATCATTATTTGTCCGGTATGGAATAGTAACATTTTGATAATATGAGTTATAACCAAGATAAGCCACCTGCATGAGGTAGTTGCCATTGCGAACGGTTTTCACCTCAAAATGCCCCTTGTCGTTGGTGATACCAAAGAATTCCAGCGTGGAATCATTTGGATTCAGCAGAACTACCGTCGCCGAGACGAGCGGCACACCCTTATCTCCCAGTACATCTCCCGTCAGGTTTTGCGATTGCCCGAATAACGACAGGTTGAAAATTATTCCGGTTATTAAATATAAAAATCGCTTCATTATTTAAATATATTTCGTTTACTGCCGACTGCCAACTGCTGACTGCCGACTGCCAACTGCCGACTGCCCCCTGCCAACTGCCCCCTATTTATCAATCCTGATCATCATCGTAGCTCTGCCACTTTTGCCGCCTCTCTCCACACCCATTTCCTTCATCTTATCATCAACAATCTGCTTAAATTCAGCTTCAGTGGTTTTTTTACCTTCTTTAGGTTTGGGCATCATTTTGGCAGTCACTTCAACAGACTCAATGGAAGTGGCTGTGATCGTGCGCCTTCCGTTATCCAGATCCACACATAACACCAGTCCGGGAAGGTTCAGGTATTCAGCAGGTCCTGACGGAATCGGAATGGCCGGAGTAAACCAGGCAACAATTTTCGAACTATCCTTGCCGTCACGGGTAGCTTCCTGGCAGGTATAACCCAGAATGGTTTTCTCATTTCCAGTGAGCTTCCAATCGGATACACCCAGATCTTTTTCAATCAAAAACATTCGCGTCATAAATTCGCGCTGCTCAATCTGTTTCTTATCCGCAAAGTTGGTATACATTTTATTGTCGGGTTCATTCATCTTTATCATGATTCTGGCCCCACCCGATGATTCTATCTGGTCAGGAGCAGCATCCTCCATTTTAACATTTGCAAAAAGGGATGCCGTTTCATTAAACAGCAAAGACTTCTGTGTTTTACGCTCCTTTGGCAGGGAAGCTGCAAGTTCACCGGCATCGCCTTCGAGATGAAAATCAAGTTTTGCCACGTCGTCATACACCACTTTGCCGCTGTGAATAGCTTGACCCGGATCATTCTGGGCACCCAGGAAAGTGAATGCCATTAAACCGATACAAATTGAGATAGTTGTTTTCATCAGTAAATAATTTTGGTCAAAAATAGCGGCGTTCCACGGATAATCGGGTTAACAAGGTATAAAACAAGGTTAATAAAGGTTAATGCCTGCCCGCGATTCGAATTGCCCCCCGTATATTTGTACCCGCTTCAATATGGTGAATATTAAAAAAATACGTTGGATCCCGGTCCTCATGATCTTTAGTCAGATCCTGCTCACTGGTTTCGTGGTTTATTGGTTAATGAGCCAGTTTCGCGATGAAAAGGATCTTGTGCACGAGGAGCTTTCGCGTTATTACCAGGAATCCCGCAATCAGGTTATCGACAGTCTGGTATTTAACCGGGTGGTAGAGCCTGCGCTAAAAGACTCCGTAACCGTTGTCCTATCGACCAGTAATATATCTGATACCTTTAACTATCAGCCAAACAGACCATTATCCACCACCAAGAAGGTCAGCGGGTTTGGCTTTATCAATGCTAAGCAGGATATGCTCATCCGGAGTGTCAAATTGTTTATTAAGCATGACTCCACCGGCCGGGAGCGTGAACGAATGGGAGAGCCTATGTTTGAGGGATTTCCCGGGATACTCGATTCCTGCCTTTTCCAACAGTTCTATAAACAAAAAACCGACCTGAAGAACATAGGAATCAGTTTGACCTGGATTCCGGATTCGATATTCCGACTGGTAAAAAAACCCGGCGATCGGATGGTTATTTCAAGCACGCTGCCCGAAAGGTTACCCGCCGTAAGAATTAGCAACGTATTTCCGTATCTGCTAACCAGAATGAGCCCGCAGATTCTTTTTGCCCTGATATTGTTGATACTCACCGGATCGGCGTTCTACTATACCAACCGAAGCCTGAACAGACAGATCCTATTAAATAGCCTCCGGAATGATTTTGTCAGCAATATTACCCATGAACTTAAAACCCCGGTATCAACCGTCAAGGTAGCTCTCGAAGCCTTGAGAACTTTTGATAAGGCCAAAAATCCGGAGGTCATGAAGGACTATCTGGATATGGCCGGTCAGGAATTAAACCGCCTCGACCAATTAATCACCCAGGTACTGGACCAATCGCTTATCGGGGAGCAGCAGCAGGTGATAAAAATGACGGAAACGGAACTCGGACCGCTGATTGATGTAACGGTAAAATCACTGGAACCAAGAATTGCCGCTCAAAATGCATCCCTGCGGTTCGATGGAGGCGAGATAAAAACGATGGCTCGGGTGGACCCCCTTCATTTTCAGGGAATTTTGACTAATTTGATCGATAACAGCCTGAAATATGGGGTTGATTCTCCTGAAATCAGCATCCGGCTCTTTCAGGATAAAAATTCCGCTTGTGTGGAGGTTTCCGATAACGGCCCGGGTATCCCAAGCGAATATCTCAACCGGGTATTCGACCGCTTCTTCCGGGTCCCCAAAGGAGATACCCATAATATCAAAGGTTATGGCCTGGGATTAAGCTTTGCCGCAGAGGTAATGAAGCAACATCAGGGATCGATTTCAGTTAAAAACATAAATCCTGCCGGTTGCGCCTACACCCTCCGGTTTCCCTTAAAAGAAAAATGAAAACAAGACTATTATATGTGGAAGACGAAGTATTCCTCGGTAAAATAGTCAAGGAAACACTTGAAGACCAGGGATTCGACGTGGTATGGGAAACCGATGGCGCAAAGGTCATGCACCGTTTTAACTCCTTCAGCCCGGATATTTGCGTATTGGATATCATGTTGCCCAATATCGACGGCTATTCCCTTTGCCGGCAGATCAGGGGTCGCTATCCCGACCTGCCCATTATTTTCCTGACCGCGAAAGTAGAAACTGCCGACCTGGTGAAAGGGTTCGAAGCCGGTGGCACCGATTACGTGAGGAAACCCTTCAGTATTGAAGAACTGATTGTCAGGATAAAAAACCAGCTGAACCTGAAAAGCCATCCCGGAATTTCCTTTGAAAACGAGGAACGAGCCATACTGTTGGGCCAATACACTTTTCATCCGGCCCGATATGAGCTGATCTCTCCCTCCGGTGTAGTCAAATTATCACAGCGCGACCAGCAGGTTCTCAGCATGCTCTGTGGTCACATCAACCGGGTGACCGACCGGAAGGAATTATTATTATCGGTTTGGGGTGACGATTCTTTTTTCAATTCACGAAACCTGGATGTCTATATCCGGAAGATCCGTACCCTGCTTTCGGAAGATTCATCCCTCGAAATCCAGACAATCAAAGGCAAAGGATATCTGTTTATCTGCCGCAGTTAATCTCCGTGCCCCTCCGTGCTCTCCGCGTCTCCGTGGTTAACACTCAGCTAAGCAGCTCCAATATCTCCCCGGGATCAATCAGATTCAACGCATTCTTATTCACAAAGATGTCCGCCAAATCCTGTTTCTTTTCCTGCATTTGCAGGATTTTCTCCTCGATCGTCCCCCGCGTGATAAAACGATAAGCAATCACATGATTCTCCTGACCGATCCGGTGCGCACGGCTGATGGCCTGGTTTTCCACTGCCGGGTTCCACCAGGGATCGGCCAGAAATACATAATCCGCACGGGTAAGGTTCAACCCCACCCCACCTGCCTTCAGACTCACCAGGAATACCGGTAACCCCTCTTCATTCTGGAATTTTTGAATCATCTGTTCCCTGCTTTTGGTAGAGGAGCCTCCCGTTAGCATCAGAAACGGGATTCCGGATTGCTCCAGGTTGGCAGCGATAATTTTCAAGTGCTTGACAAATTGCGAAAACACCAGGATCTTATGATTTTCACCCGCCACCTCGGTGATCATTCCCATGATTTCGGTCATCTTCCCTGAATCTCCCTGATAATCAGGATCGGCCATTACCGGATGATTAGCGATCAGTCGCAATTTGATCAGACTTTGCAATACCAGCATTCGGGTGGTTCCATCCATCGGTTCCTGGAAACGGGTGATCAGAAAATTCCGGATATCCGACTTCCTGGATTCATAAACCGACCATTGCTCCTCGGAGGGTTCGCATAGGCGGATCTCCTGCGTAAGCATCGGAAGCTCAGGTGCCACCGCACCCTTGGTCCGGCGCAGGATAAAGGGTTTTACGAGATCCCGCAGCAGAGCCGACGCCTCCTCCTGAACCGACACTTCCCGGCTCCGCATAAAATGGTCGCGGAACCATTTCCGGGTCCCCAGTAAACCCGGGTTGACCAAAGTCATTTGCGACCAGAGATCATCGAGCGAATTCTCGACCGGTGTTCCGGTCACCGTAAGCCTGTTTTCTGCACGGATCCTGTTAAGGGCCCGAAAAGTTACCGAATCGGCATTTTTTGCCTGCTGGCTCTCATCCATGATTAAACACCGGAATTCCGTTTTCTCCAGGAGATCCACATCATTACGTAGCGTTCCGTAGGTGGTCAGTATGATATCGAAGGCCTGCATCCATTCGGGATGGGCATTGCGTTGCGGACCGGCGAGCCGGTAAAACCGCTGATCAGGAGTAAATTTCCGAATCTCATTTTCCCAGTTATGCAGCAGAGTCACAGGCATAACCACCAATGAAGGAGATCCGTGCTGTTCCGACTGGAGCCTCAGGTGATCGAGCATCGCCAGTATCTGGATGGTTTTGCCCAACCCCATATCGTCGGCAAGGCACCCGCCAAAACCCTCCTCGAACAACCCCAGCTGCCATCTGACCCCAATTGACTGATAAGGCCGAAGCAGGTCTTTGGCATAGCCATGTATCTCTAAACTATTATCAAACAGTCGTTTAATAATCTCCCCTGACGAACCCGACTGCGGAATCTCAGGGTCCAGATTCGTGCCACCCAGTACTCCGGAATGAAGCTTGCTAATCTTGTAATGGTTTCCGATGGTTTTTCCGAAAAGAAAGACTCCCCTGAAACGGCTGAACCACTCCTCCGGGATGAGGAAGATTGTCCCTTCAGGAGTCCGGTATTCCCGGTTCCCGCTCAGGATACAATCTTTTAACAACTTAAAGGGGATCTGCTGCCCACCGACTTCGATGCTGACCTCCAGGTCGAACCAGTCATGGTCAGCCTTTAAACTGGATACAATAACCGGCGGAGCCAGCAAATACCGGCTGTTAGCATCCTGCTCCAGAATGATTTCCCGCTGCTGAAACTTTTCAAAATTTAGGCGGACAAAATCCACCAGCCTGATCAAAGGCTGGCCGACAATATTTTCACCCTGTGCCGGAACAAACGCATTCCCCCCATTCCCTCTGAGCTCCAGGGATTCCAGAAACTCCACCGTCTGCCTTTCTTCCTCTTCCATCCGGATATACACCTGAAAGGAAGGAGGATGCACCTCATCATTCATATCAACCAGTCGGGGATCTTCGTAATCCATCGGGATCTCATGATTTCCATACCTGAACTTCAACAACAAAACCGGATCGGTAGACCAGTCGACAGCCAAATGCAGAACTACTTCGGGCTTCATTTTGTGTTCAATTACCGCAAACCCCGACTGACTGATGGTCGTTTGGCGCAACAGCCCGCGGATAAAAGTGGCAAAGTATTTTTTTTCGGTTTGAGGGGGAACTACCAGGCTGTTTTTGGTCAGGAAGGGCTTGATTTTATTTCCATTCACCCCTTCCATGGTATACAGCTTGCTTTTATACGCAAACCAGGCAGGCTGGTCGGTCAGGAGGATGAGCGAAGGACTGTACAGTGCGAGGGTACTTTCTTCGGCGGATACACGGATGGCATAGGTCAGGGCCTGCGGCGTCCATTGAAAATGATAGCTGACCCTCGCCGGGACCTGCGCAAATTTCAAGGGTTCCTCCTGTATGGCACCCGTGTTGGCGAGAAAATAAACCGGGATCCGGTAATCCCTGCAATAGGTGATCAGAAAAACCAGCCTTCGCTCCACATACGGTCGGAATATCTTCTTGAAAAAATCCTCGCCCTTCACATGAAGGAAATCAGGGAGGTCCGATTTGTTTTTGGAAAAATTGGCGACCAGCTTGTCGTAAGTGATTTCTCTCAGACTCTTCAGCAGAACCTTATCATGATCCGTTACCGTGATATCGAAATTCCGGTAGCTATACGGATCAACTTTAATATGATTTAGGCTGAACGATTGATCATCCGGCATCAGCTCCACCACCCGTGCCTCAAATTTCACACCAATGAGCAGGTCATGCACCAGCACATAAACCAGTTTTCTGTTACCATCTGACATCACTACAATCCCGTTCAGTTAAACAGCAAAATTGGTGAAAATTCAGGGATCAAAAATTATTTAAAGTGCATGCCTGATTGTCATGATCATTTTCCCTACCTTTAATGGTCAATCTTCCTACCAACCAAAAACTTACCATCATGAAACGATCAGCTTTTTTCTTTTTATTGGGATTCATGCTGTCCCCGGCCATTTTCGCCCAAACCGGCTGGACCTGGCAAAATCCCACACCCGACGGAAACACGTTAAACGATGTCGCCATCTTTGGAGGGAAATATGCAGTTGCCGTCGGAGATCTCGGCCTCATCCTGCGATCGGAAGACAAGGGTGAAACCTGGGCCAAGATCAGCAGCAGTACAAAATCAAGATTGAATAGCATTGCCATGACAGACAACGGCACAGGCTGGATTGTTGGTGCTGGAGGAACCGTACTTAAAACAACCGACAACGGGCTCACCTGGATCAAGCAATCCATCGGCAACTATTATTCCTTGTACGCTGTAGCCACCAGCGACGGAGTGAATTGTTATGCCGGAGGTTACCTGGGTAAATTTAATATTTCAAAGGATGGCGGTGCAACCTGGTCGGTTTCTACCACAAATTCCACCAAGGACATCAGATCCATTTTTGTGCAAAGTCGGGGAGTCGTTTATATCAGTCAGGATGCGGGAATTATTGAGCGGACCGGCGATGACGGATTAACCTGGACCAATCAAACCACCGGAATAACATCTGCAATTTTTGAAATCGCCTTGTTGGGTTCAAACGGGTTTGCGGTCGGGGCGCAAGGCAAACTGCTCCGAACAACCGATGCCGGAGCTAACTGGAGCCTGGTGCCCGTCCATGAAATTTTCGACCTGACATCTGTGCGCATGATGGATGCCTCTAAAATTCTGGTTGTTGGCGTTAATGGCCAACTGCTGACTTCCACTAATGGTGGGTCTTCGTTCGAATCCAAATTTCCATTTCAAAACAACGTATCACAATATGCCATCGCTTATGATCCAGGCAACTATTATCTGAGCGTAGGAGAGGCCGGTCAGATTAATAAATCGACCAATGGTGTCAACTGGACCGTTACCACCGCACGATACCTTCCGTATTTTCTTTATGATGTTTTCTTTACCGATGTGAACCATGGTGTTGTTGCAGGCGATATTGGCTGCCTCTTGCTAACCCATGATGGAGGAACCACCTGGGTGAATAAATCTCCCCAGGCAGCCCAGCAGTATACTTATCTCTATTTTATCAATGATAACATCGGTTTCGCGAGCTCAAACGTGGCTTTGGCCAGAACCACCGATGGTGGTAACAGTTGGACCGAAGTATTATCGCATCAAGCCACCCCGGCAATGAATGGTGATTTTGAATCCATCTTTTTTGTGGATTCGAACTACGGATGGGCAGTAACGAACATGGGGGAGATTTTCTGGACTAAAAATAGTGGACTTACATGGAGTGCTGCCATAAGCGGTGTAACAAAACTTTTGTCGGGAGTTTTTTTTGCAAATAGAAAGGAGGGAATCGCGATGGGCTCGGGCGGAACATTCCTGAACAGTGCAGATAGCGGCAGAACGTGGAACAAGGTTAACAGTTCATTCACCGGTGATTTTAGATCGATGCATGCTTTTGACCTGAAAAATATAATTGCAATTTCTACAGGCGGGCTCAATCGGACATCCGACGGAGGGCTGAACTGGAGTCCGGTCACAGTCCCCGCCAGTGCTAAAAACGGTATGTATAAAATCAGGTTTGTCAATCCAAACACCGGTTGGATCTGCGGAGAACATGGCATTATTATCAAAACTACCGATGGAGGGACAACCTGGGCGTCGCAGGTATCTAACCTGGAACTTGATCTCTTTTCGATCTTTTTCACCGATGAAAACAACGGCTGGGCAGTTGGACAAGACGGAATCATCATACATACAGGCAACGGCGGCATCAGTGGAATCAGTGAAACAGGCAGGAACGCGCCCAAAGGGTTTCTGCTGAGCCAGAACTACCCCAATCCATTCGATCAGTCGACCACATTGACCATAGATCTCCCGAAAAGATCACCCGTTAAACTGGAGATGTTCAGCATTACCGGAGTTAAAGTAGCCACCTTGTTAGATGATGAGCGGGAAGCGGGCAAGCACCAGATCCGTTTTGATGGCAGCGGGTTACCCGGTGGCATTTACTTCTGCAGATGCACCTGGGGCAATTCCGGTTGTTCTACTATACGACTGGTGAAAGAATAGCCCTTCGAAGGATTAAACCGACCTGATCCGATGAAACAGGACTTTATCTGACCAATTGATCTGAATACTCGTTTTCAACATGATCGAAAAACATTCCCTGGAATTGGCCAGGCTTTAATCCCTGGGGCAGATTCAATTTAACCCGGTGGCCAACATCGGCTGCAAGGTTCGAAATATCAAGATAAAATCCCAGATTGGTGCGCTCCACATAGGGATAAACCCCGTTATAGGCTTCCAGGAGTTTAACCGGTTTACCATCGAGTTCCAACGCTAGTTCAGTAGCCCGGATCGGCATTCTCCGGGTTTTCTCCCCATCAGGCC
>JBBQOG010000079.1:0-10431 GCA_038330665.1 Bacteroidales bacterium | reverse complement strand
GATAACCCTCAACCTCGAAAACACCGGATCGTGGAGTAAAGGAGACATCCGGTTGGGATTCAACTTTTCGGGAGTTTTTGTGTTAAATGGGAAATGAAACGAATGAACATTAAATTAATGAGTCTTGCACTCGGCCTGGTGATTTCGGTGACCGGAACCGGCCAAAACCGCTTTTTTACAAAAACCGGCCATATTGAGTTCTTTTCCCATACGGCAATTGAAGACATCCAGGCTGTAAATGACCAGGTAACCAGTTTTATGGATATTTCCACGGGTGACATGGTTTTCGCCGTCCTCATCCGGTCGTTCGAGTTTCCCAAACCCCTCATGCAGGAACATTTTAATGAAAATTACCTGGAATCCGAAAAATTTCCAAAAGCGTCGTTCGAAGGAAAAATTTCGAATATGAAAGCAATCGATTTTACAAAACCCGGGAATTATCCGGTTAAAGTGACCGGTAAGCTGTCGATACATGGAGTCACCAGGGATATTGCAGCAGATGGGCAACTTACGGTGAAAAAGGATACCATTGTCGGAGATGCGGTGTTTAATATAAGGCCCGAGGATTACAATATTAACATCCCCGCCATGGTGAAACAGAAATTGGCCGAATACCTGAAGGTTACGGTTCAAATGAATTATCAGCTTTATTCCCCTAAAAAGTAATACGGCAAAATATACTCAGCATGAAAAGGAAAGGGTGGCGGCTTGCCGTTACTGTGATTGTTCTGGGACTCGCAGCCGGCGGTTATACTTATTGGTACGGCTTTCTCCGCAAGGAAACCCCGATCGAAAAATTGAAACCAGATTTTGAACTCACCGCAGATTCCCTGTTTTCCGATTTTTCCCGAAATGAAAAACTGGCCACCGAAAAATACGGCGGTAAAATCCTTTTGCTTCAATCATCAGTGATCTCAGTGGATAAGGACGGTTTTGGGAATGTCACCATCACCCTGGTCGACCCGATGATGGGTGTTACCTGTGCGGTCGACAGCCTGCAGGCAGTAAAGCAAAAAGTGGCGATCTCCGCACTGACCGGAGGCCAGACAGTGACGATAAAAGGGCGGTGCGATGGGATGCTTGCCGATGTTAAGCTCAGCCGGTGCATGATTGTTGAGCAGTAGGCAGTAGGCAGTAGCAGTTGGCAATAGGCAGTTGGCAGTTGGCATTTGACATTGGGCAGTTATCTTTATGTCGCATATTTAACTATTTATTTATGAGGTCAATTGTTGGAGTTGTAAAAGTCTGCGTCCTCCTGGTTCTGGGATGTGGGGGAAGTAATCTTCGGGGGCAGGATATCAGTGTTCCCGCCGATGTGTTTGTAAATGGGGCGGAGGGGTATCCGCAGTACCGGATTCCGGCTTTGCTGAATACCGATAAAGGGACGTTGCTCGCTTTTTGCGAAGGCCGGGCCAATATCAGTGATCATGCGGCCAATGACATCGTGCTGAAAAGAAGTACCGACAGCGGTAAATCCTGGCAACCCCTCATCGTGGTGGCAGAGGATGGGGAGAATTGTCTGAATAACCCTGAAGTGGTTCAGGTTGAACCCACCGGAAGGATTTTACTGCTGTTTCAGATTTACCCGACAGGCTTTCATGAATCGAAGGTAGGGCCTGGCACCGAGGGTGATACGACTTGCCGCTGCTGGATCACCTACTCCGATAATGACGGGATCTCATGGTCGCCTAAAAGGGAAATAACCCGGGAGGTGAAGCGGCCGACTTTTGCAACCAGCATTGCCAGTGGCCCGGGCATCGGAATCCAGTTGCGTTTCGGACCCCACAAGGGAAGAATACTGATGCCCTTCAACCAGGGACCGGTGAATCGGTGGAAAACCTATGCCGCATACAGCGACGACCTGGGTGATCACTGGGCTTATGGTGAGGTGGCCTTTGAACAGGATGCCGGATATGCCAATGAAGTGCAGATGGTGGAACTTTCAAACGGAGATATTTTACTCAATGCAAGGATTCAGGGGGGTGAGAAGTGCCGGAAAACCGGAATCAGCACCGATGGGGGATTAAACTGGACCGGGCTGGTGAACGATCCCCGGCTTCCCGATCCGGTTTGCCAGGCTTCCATTATCCGGATCAATTCTTCTGAGCAGATCCCTTCGCCGCTGGCATTCGTCAATCCGTCATCCATGAAAGACCGGATTAATGGAGTGATCCGGATTTCATTTGATGATGCAAAATCGTGGACCTCAAGCCTGCCGGTCTATTCCGGATCATTCGGATATTCCTGCCTCACTGACCTGGGCAGTGGAAAGGCGGGACTGCTATTCGAAAGGGATGATTATTCAAAGATCAGTTTTATGAAAGCCGGGTTTTAAGGACTATTTTTGTAAAAAAAATATCATGAGAGGATCCACTTTATCCCTGGCGGCGTTATCAATGATAATCCTGATGAGCTCCTGTACCTCCGGGGCCGAAAAGAAGGCCCAGGCCGACTTTCAACGTGCGGATGCCATGGTGGCCAGCCATGAGCTCACTTCTGCCATACAACTGCTGGATTCCATGATGACCGGGAATAAGGACAATTACGGGATCGTGGCTGAGGCCCTGAAAAAGAAAAACTCAGCTGCGCTGACCTACCATAAGGAGGTGATCGAAAGTTCCGATGCATTGGTGAAGGGCTTGGAGCCCAGGGTGGCGGAACTTTCAAAAAATTTTATTTTCAAGCCCGGTGAAGCCGGACAGCCCGGTACCTATGAAGCCAAACGACAAACCGTGACGACCTCCTGGAACCGGACCTTTCTGGAAATCGGTCTGAATGAAAACGGAGAGGTCTGGCTTACTTCACATTATTTTGGAAAATCCTGGGTCAACCATACCAGCCTCCGGGTGTACGACGAGGATAGCTATATCCTTACCGATACCATCCCCCTTGGTGACCCCTGGAACCGAAAGGTAGAGGATCAGGGCGACAAGTGGGAAACGATCGATTTCCGTCAAGGAACCGATGCCGGTGCAATAGCCTTTATCGCCGACAATTATCAGAAATCCATCAAGGTCAGGTTTAACGGAAAACCCTTTCAATACATCGTTCTGGAGAATTATGATAAAGATGCCTTCCAGAAAGGGTGGGAATTGGCACAGGTTTTGAAAGAGCGATCAGGACTCCTGGAATCAATCCGCCTGCATCAGGCCGAACTGAGAAAGCTGGGGGTTTAAAAAGCTGACGAATTCAAAACAACAAACCCAAAGTGATGAAAACACTGAAATTTAAATTCCTGATTCACACCCTTATTCTGGTCGCAATCCTGCCTTTCGCATTGGGTTCCTGTACCAAGGATACGACGGATCTGCGGGATCAGATCATCGGACAGTACAGTTATACGGTAAAAATCTATCAACAGGACGGACCTGACCTGGTTTATCTGGGAGATCAGGCAGATCATTATGATCTTACCGGTACGATGCGGGTGATAAAAAATTCCTCCGATCCAACCGCCCTTGACTTTTACGACGGTAATGATCTGATGTTCCAGGGAATCAATGTGGAAGATGCCGGTAATGCAATCGTTTTTGATGTTCCTTCACAACAGGCCTGGATTGGTCCCGGCAGTGTGCAGGTAGTGGGGTATAATTATTGGAATGTCAATTCATCCGGCTACCACGGCGCTTTTCTATACGATGACAGCAGTGTCGAAATCGCTTTTACCATTCATGTGATGGATGTGGAAAGCGGTTTGGTGATGGTGCTGGTTGCCCTGCCGAAATAATCGCTGTCAACGGTTTCCTATACTTTTTTGAGTTTCCATTTCCCCCGGCGGAAGAGAATCAGTGCCATAATGGTCATGATCGACTCGGCTACCACAATGGCTGCAAAGGTCCCGGATTCATTCATCCCGCCTGGGTTCGAGAGTGTCCAGGCCAGCGGAAGCTCAATGAGCCAGAAACAGATGAAGTAAACCTTGGTGGGCGTTACCGTATCACCGGCTCCGTTAAACGCCTGGATCATGACCATACCGGGACCGTAAAATAAAAATCCAATGCTGATGATCCGTAACGCCTCGATACCCGCTGCCACCACCGCGGGATCCGGAATGAACAGCCGGATAAAGGTCTCCGGGAAAGCTACCAGGATGATCCCGATCAGGGAAAGGACAAACAGGTTAATCCGTGTGGTCAGCCAAACCGATCGCTCGGCTCGGTCGGGCTTTCCGGCGCCCAGGTTTTGTCCGACCAGCGTGGAGGCCGCATTGCTGATCCCCCAGGAGGGCAGCAACCCGAAAATTACAATCCGTATGGCAATGGTATAGCCTGCCACCACTGAGCTTCCAAAGGATGCAATGATCCTGACCATTCCTACCCAGCTTGTGGTGGCAATCAGCGATTGCCCCATGCCGCCCAGCGAAAGTTTAAGGATCTGGAGCATGATGCGCGGCTTAAACCGGATATCCGACCCCTTGATCTTGATTCTACGTTTGCCGCGGAATAGCAGGAATAGCTGAAAAAGAACCCCGACTCCGCGACCGGTCACCGTGGCTATGGCTGCACCCTTGATGCCCATTTCGGGAAACGGCCCGATCCCGAATATCAGGAGCGGATCGAGAATAATGTTCAGCAGATTGGCAATGACCAGTACCCGCAGCGACATGGCTGCATCACCTGAGCTTCGGAAAATCGAGTTAATGATGAACAATACAATGATTATTCCATTAAATCCCAACATGATACGCATATACGACGACATGTTTTCCACCATCTCAGTGGATCCTCCCATCAGACGTAACAGGTCGCTGCTCCATAAAAACCCCGGTACCGCTATCAAAAAAGAAACCAGCACACCGGTGAGGATGGCCTGAAAGGCAACCTTCGAGGCCTCTTCCGGACGCTTTTCGCCCGTTCGCCGGGCCACCAGTGCGGTAGTGGCCATGGCCAGTCCGCTGCCAACCGCATATACAATGGTGATCAGGGATTCCGTGATGCCCACGGTGGCTACCGCATCGGACCCGAGTTTGGATACGAAGAAGATATCCATGATAGCAAAAATGGATTCCATCACCATCTCCAGTACCATCGGTACCGACAATAAAAAAACCGCGCGACCAATACTGCCTGATGTGAAATCCATATCCGTACCGGAAATGGATTCCCAGACGTCTTTTCGCAATTCCCTTATCCGCAATGGAATCTTCATATCAGTTTGTGCGTTGTAGTGCAGGTCTTTCCTGATTGTGCAGGAGCCTTGGCAAAAATAAAAAACGTTCTTATCTTTGTGCCCTGAAAATGCCAAGATAGTTAAATGGTATAACAGCGGTTTCGTAAACCGCAGTTCCGGGTTCGATTCCCGGTCATGGCTCTCGGCAAAACCGGCAGGATAAAATCTTCGCCGGTTTTTTTTATCTTTAAATCTCAATGATTTAAAAAGATCCTGCCATGAAACCTGCCTTTATTCTGTTCGGTGCATTGCTTAATTTTCTAATTGCACCGGAAATCGGCGCACAGCAAATTTCACCCGATTCTCTGAGCCCGCGGATTACACGATATAAAATCAATGCGGTACTCGACCCCGTATCAAAAACCGTGAAGGGTGAAGTCATCCTGACCTGGCGAAACCCTTCGAAAGATACCGTCAGCGACCTGCAATTTCATTTGTATCTGAATGCCTTTAAAAACAATCGGTCCACATTCAAAGCGCAGGGAAAAGGGAGTGGAACCGACCCGGTCGATTATGGGTATATTGATATTGATGATCTGAAAACCAGCAGTGGTGAGGATCTGACCGGAAAAATCAGGTTTATTCAGCCCGACGAGGAAAAGATTCCTCAGAAACTGTATTTGCCCGATGAACGGCCATTGAAACCGGATATTTATGGAAAGGATCAAACCGTGATGGCGGTGACCCTGCCACAGCCGGTATTGCCAGATTCGTCTGTTTCCTTAACAATGGCCTTTACCTCAAAACTTCCGAAGCTGGATTTTCGCACCGGCTATAGCAAAGACTACTTTTTTGTAGCACAATGGTTCCCGAAACTGGGAGTTTATGAACCTTCCGGATTGCGATATGCCAGGAAAGGGGGCTGGAATACCCATCAGTTTCATCCCAGCTCGGAATTTTATGCGGATCACAGTCTCTATGAGGTAGCCATCACGCTGCCCGCGGAGTATACGGTGGGAAGCGGAGGTAAGCTGATGAATGAGGTTTCGTCAGGCGAAAATAAAACCCTCACTTACCGGGCCGAAGATATAGTCGATTTTGCCTGGACCGCCTCCAAAAATTATCGTATTGTCGACGACAAATGGGAACAAGTCAACATCCGGTTATTGATACAACCCGAACATTTTTACCAGGCAGAGCGCCATATTAAAGCGGCTAAATACGCACTGGAATACCTGAATGCCCACGTGGGACCCTATCCCTGGGATCACCTGACCATCGTGGATCCTCCTGCTTATGGCAGCGGAGCCGGAGGGATGGAATATACCACCATGATCACCGCCGGAACTCTTTATATGCTCCCGCCGCAAATTCATCTGCCTGAACTGGTAACCATCCATGAATTCGGACATGCTTACTTCATGGGCATCCTGGCCAATAATGAATTTGAGGAACCCTGGCTCGACGAAGGGGTAAACACCTATTGGGAAACCCGGATCATGGATTGGGCATACGGCCCCAAATCCGGGGTGCTTTCATTCCCGTTTTTTCATATAGGAGATGTGGAATTTTCAAGAATTTCCTGGCTTATGGGATACCGGCCGAACCTGGTGCCGACTTACAATAACTCCTGGAGTTTCCCGCGAAACACCTATGGTCCGAGTGTGTACCAGAAACCGGCAGTTATGCTGACCACTCTTGAACGGATGATCGGTCAGGAAAACATGGACCTGATATTCAAAAGGTATTATGCACGATGGGCATTCAACCACCCGTCGAGCCGCGATTTTATCCGGGTGGTAAATGAAGTCGTGACAGAAAGATTCGGAAATACCTTCGGGGAAAATATGAACTGGTTCTTTGACCAGTTCTTATATGGCACGGCAGCAGTGGATTATGCCCTGCGGACGATCCGGATCAGTCCGGTTTATGAAAAAGGAGGCTGGTACGATAAGGACGGATCAAAAACTTTTATTGAGTCTGAAAGGATTACCGGTATGTTCCGCTCCGTGGTGCAGCTGGAAAGACTCGAGGAAGGCATTCTTCCAATGGAAATTTTAGTCAGGTTCGATAATGGCGAGGTGGTAACCGAAAAATGGGACGGTAAAGACAAAATTCATGATCTGGTATACGAAAAACCTTCCAGGGTGGTCTCAGCCTGGATCGATCCGCAAAGTAAGATCCTGCTGGATGCAAACCTCCTGAACAATAGTTTTACTTTGCAGCCATCTGCCAAACCGGCACTGAAATGGACGGCTAAGCTTCTGTTCTTTCTCGGGAATCTCATTCACTCTGTATCCTTATTTGCCTGATCCAACAGCTGACTTGAAACGATAAAGTAATCACAAATGACACGATTCAATTCTTATCCAAAGGGGTTTAAAATTGCCTTCCAATCTTTCCGAATGATCGGACTGATTTATCTCAGTTACCTGTTGATCGCCCTGTTGCTTGCCATTCCTTTTTACGGATTATTCCGGTCGGCAACCGGCAACAGTATGCTTCCGGACTCACTGATGGCCGGGTTTGATGCCACCGTCATCCGCGAGATTCTCCATAACGGGGGTAAGCTGTTCGGATTCTATCTCCAATCCTTCTGGCCCTGGTTTTTTGCATTCCTGGGTTTTCAGATATTCCTGAACGGAGGAATTTTTTCCTGGATTTCAAATCCGAGGGGAAAGTTCAGTTTAGCCCAATTTACCAGACATGGCCGAAAATATTTCTGGCGGTTTCTCAAGCTTTCCCTTTACATTCTGATCCTTAACCTTATTATCGGATTGATAGTATATGTTCCTTATGCACTGATCATTCTGACCCAAACAGGCCTGACTGATGAACAGATCGTACGTCCCCTGGTCTTGCTGATAGGGATCCACCTACTCTTGCTGGTGTTCATTTTTATGCTCGCCGACCTGACCAAGGCGCGAATTTTCGAGCAGGATTCCCGGGCGGTTTTAAAAACTATGTTTAAATGCCTGAAAGTAGCATTCAAACATTTTTTCACATTCTATATACTTGGCATTTTATTATTGCTGACACCCTTAATTGTTTTCGCAGGTTACTATTTCCTCAGAAAAGCAGTGTCTGTTGACGGATCTTTGATGATTCTGCTGTTCCTGGTGGTTCAGCAGGCGGTGGTCTTTTTACGGATTTTTATAAGAACCTGGCGACTTGCATCGGTTTACCACCTTCACCAGAAAATATTTTCATGAACATCCCCGCAGGGATAGACATTTATCACTTATTAAACCGACATTCGCGCTTTAATTGTAACAGATCCATTTCTTTAGAGACTAATAACTCAGATTACAAATATTACCAAAATGAAAACGACCCGGATTCTATTTTTGATGGCAGTGGTACTTTCAGTGGCACTGCAGGCTGAAGCTAAAAAAGTAAAACTACAGTATCAGCTGAAAACTGGAGATGAATTTAAGTATGAGATGACCACCAATCAGGATATTGCCCAGGAAGTGATGGGCCAGAGCCAGAATTCCACGGTTAACACTTCCATGACCTATGCCTTTAAGGTGCTCGGGAGCACACCGGCCGGCGATTTTTTGATGCAGGCTTCACTGTTTGCTTATTCTTTGTCAACCGCGACACCTATGGGCGATATGAAGTACAATTCAGCTACTGACACCGTAGTCCCTGATTTTGCACGGACTACTTCCGCCGGAATCGGCGAACTTTATACCTTCAATCTTTCACCTCTGGGAAAGATTACTGACATGAAGGAACCGGCCGGACTCGTCGAAAAGATCAATAAGATAGCCAACGAACTCGGCGCCAGTCAGATGCAGATGGGAGCGGCAAGTGCCAGCCAGGCATTTACTACAGCAGGATTTCAGCAGACCATGGAAAGTTTACTGATTGCTTTCCCGGAAGAAGGGGCTGAAATTAAGAAGCCATGGGAAGAAAAGTCCAAGATCAATCAATCCATAGCTTTTAACGTGGTCGCCAAACTCGAACTGGTGAAAGCTTCACCAACCGTTAACGAACTTAACCTCACTGCTCAGATTTTTCCGGATCCGGATGCTCCTGCTATGGAAATGCAGGGCATGAATATTACCTATGAGCTGCTGGGTGCCAAAGACGGAAACATGAAACTCGATGCGGTAACCGGTTTGCTGATAACCGTGGATGCCACCACCTCGATTTCAGGTAATGTTTCCATCGATTCCCCACAATTACCTTCGCCAATGTCAATTCCGATGACCATACGGTCAGTGGAAAAGGTCATTAAAAAATAATTGAAACAACCCCGGAAGGGTCTGACTTACTTGATCGTAAAAGCCAAGCCGAGTCCGAACAGCTCCTTGAACTGAACTCGCGGGGCAAAATTATCCGGTGTACCGTCCCCGTTGGTGTCCTTCCCGATTTGTATGTCGTGGTCGTAAATCAGGAGAGTGTTAATGTTCACTGAGAGGTATTTATTGATTTTCATCATCAGGAATACCTCCCAGTTGACATCGACATACTGGGGGTCCTTCAGATAATTGGTGAACAGGTCGAGCTTGGTTTGCAATCCCACATTTTTCATCAAATCATGTTTCCACATCACCCGGATATACCCACCGAGCTCAGCCCGCATGTTTTTACCGGGATCCACTCCAAAGGCTCCGGAATTGGACAGGCTGTCATTCAAAACAAAAGTGAGTCGCATGGTCAGCGGTGAAGCAAACAAGGTGAAATTTTCCGCTTTCTTAAAATCAACCCCAACGGCACCGATAAAATAAGCAGGTGAAAACAGATCGGAGATCAACGTGCGGTCTTCCGGATTGCTGTAGCCGGGAGCAAACTGAGATTTGAAATTGGCGAGTACCGCTCCGTTCATGGCTTTCGTTAAACGGTAACCTAACTTCGACATGAGCTCAAACCGGTCATCCGTTTTTTGCCATAAATTTTTACCCTGCTTCAAAAGTCCATAGCCAAGGTCAATCTGATTATCCCAGGCCATCCGCTTGATTTTATAACTGTACAATCCATTGAACCGACCATTTAGCGACATGGAGTTTTCGCCACCAGCCACCCAGTTCGTGAGCGAAACCTGCGAAAAGGCAACCGTCAGATTGGTTTCAGTTTTCCAGCCGGTGGAGTCATCAAGACTTAAATTCCGTAAGTTTTTTTCGGCATCAGTAACTTGTGCCCCTGCTTTCCCAACAGGATTCATGGTGAGCACCACTATACAACAGGCAATGAAAGAATAGATTACGCGAGGTTTCATAGCTTTTTAATTTAATTATCAAAAATAGGTGAAAACAAGCAAATTGTAATCAGCCCTTTACAATTATCTGAACCGATGGTGAGGGATCTGATTGA
>JBBQOG010000078.1:0-10571 GCA_038330665.1 Bacteroidales bacterium | reverse complement strand
GAATAGGCAATGATCCCGATCCAGGCGGTGGGTGTGGTGATATTCAACGGCCCGAGTGCGAAAATCCGATCAACTTCCACCCCTAAAACATTGGCAATCAATACTTTTTTTGCCAGACCGATAATAAACCGGAACATCCCGAGCAGTCGGTTATCGGTGGTCTCCGAGGCCCTGCGGTCGACGATCTGATCGGCAATTTCATGATACCGGACAATCGGTCCGGCAATCAGTTTGGGAAACAGAATAATGTACAGCTGATAATCCCAGAACCGGGTCAGCGGCGCCTGCACCCTGCGGTATACATCCACCACATAGGTGACGGTTTCAAAGGTATAGAACGAAATCCCGATCGGCATGACGAGCTTGGTCCAGTGCATACCATTGATCCCGAAAACCTTCAGGAGGGTATCCAGGTTCTCGATAAAGAAATTGGAATATTTGAAATAGAAAAGAAGTCCCAGGTTTACCGACACGGATAAGGTCAGCATCAGCCTCCGGTGAAGCTTGCTTTTGGATGCGGCCATCCATTTGACCAGGTGAAAATCAACGAAGGTGGTGCCGAGAATGACAAAAATGAATTTCGGCGCTCCCCAGCTGTAAAAGAAAATGCTGGCCAAAAGGGCCAGCCAGTTCCTGTATTTGTTCGGTATGAGAAAATAGGTTAAAAGGAAAACCGGTAAGAACCAAATCAGAAACAAACTGCTGCTGAATACCATCGTCTTACCGGTTTACCTTTTTTATCCTTTTTACTTAACGTGATTTTTCACAAAATCGGCCAGCACGCCAGTCATGTCCGGCATGCCAATTTCCTGAAGATCATAGGAAACCCTGGTATTGGGCTTAGTAATTTTGATGATCCTGTTCAGGTCAATAGGTGTTCCGATAATCACGGAATCACAGTCTGTATTATTGATCGTCGTTTCCAGATCTTTCAATTGTTGAGCACCATAACCCATTGCCGGCAGCAGTTTGCCAATATTCGGGTAAATCTCAAAGGTTTCCGACAATTTTCCTACGGTAAACGGCCTCGGATCCACTTCTTCAGCAGCGCCGAACTTACGGGCAGCCACCACACCGGCACCGATTTTCATCTCACCGTGTGTCAGGGTCGGACCATCTTCTACTACCAATACTCTTTTCCCACGGATTAGCGACGGATCGTCCACACGAATCGGGGAGGCTCCATCAATGACAATGGCTTTCGGATTCACTCTTGCAATGTTCTCGCGAACTTGCTGAACGCCTTCCGGAGATGCGGTATCTATTTTATTGATCACCACCACATCAGCCAGCCTAAGGTTTACTTCACCCGGATAATACGACAATTCATGTCCCGGACGATGCGGGTCGACCACCGTAATAGTCAGATCAGGCTTGTAGAAAGAGAAATCATTGTTTCCACCATCCCATAGTATCACATCGCAGCCTTTCGGATCTTTTTCCGCTGCCCGCAGAATGGCTTCATAATCCACCCCGGCATAAATCACGTTACCGCGAACCACATGCGGTTCATATTCTTCCATTTCCTCCACGGTACACTTGTGTTTTTCCAGATCAGCGATTTCGGCATAACGCTGAACTTTCTGGGCAACCAGATCCCCGTAAGGCATCGGATGACGCACGGCCACCACATTCAAACCCATCTTCATCAGAATCTCAATCACTTTCCTGGACGTCTGGCTCTTGCCGCAACCCGTGCGGGAAGCCACCACTGCAATGACCGGCTTGGTACTTTTGATCATGGTACCTTTTGGTCCCAAAAGGGCAAAATTGGCTCCGCAGGAATTCACGAGTGCGCTCACTGCCATAACCCGGGCATAGGGAACATCACTGTATGAAAACACGCAAGTGTCCACATTGAATTTGGCAATCAGTTGCGGTAGTTCCTCCTGAGCATATATCGGGATACCATCCGGGTATAATTCACCTGCCAGCTGGGCAGGATATTTGCGACCATCAATATCCGGGATTTGTGCTGCCGTGAAAGCCAATACTTCATACTCCGGTTTGTCCCGGTAATAGGTATTGAAGTTGTGAAAATCGCGACCCGCAGCACCAATAATAATAATACGTTTTCTTGACATAAAGCCTCCTTAATCTTTGTTTTAGGATTTTTATAATGCTGTAAATATATAAGTTTAGTCCCAACCGAATCATGATTTATGTCGGTGTTCAGGAAACTATCTGGTACCGGTCGGTATCCAGCCGCAGAAAAACAAACAACATTAGGGTAAATGACCAGAGCGAAGAACCCCCGGAACTGAAGAATGGCAAAGGGATGCCGATCACCGGCACGATCCCGATGGTCATCCCTATATTGATTGCGAAGTGAAAGAATATAATCATCGCCACCCCATAGCCGTATACCCGCGAAAACGTCGACCTTTGCCTTTCTGCCAGCATAATCAGGCGGATAATCAATCCGGAAAATAATCCCAGGATCATCAGACTTCCGATAAACCCCCACTCTTCACCTACCGTACAAAATATAAAATCCGTGCTTTGTTCCGGCACAAAATTGAGGCTGGTTTGGGTGCCCTGCATAAAACCCTTCCCCAAAAAACCGCCGGATCCGATGGCGATCTTTGATTGGTTCAGGTTATAACCCCTGCCTAACGGATCACTTTCGAGACCAAGAATATTATTGATACGGGCCTGTTGATGTTCCTGAAGGATCTCGTGAAAAACAAAATCGACGGAAAAAATAAAAACAATAGCCCCGAACCAGGTTAACAATATCAACAGCAATGGATTAAGACGCTTACGTATGATGATAAAGAGGGAGATCAGGAATGCGATGAGCGAAGCGATAAAAAACAACCTGGAAAGCGACCAGGCCTGACCCAGATATTTTCCCAAAAGGCTGGCTGCAATAAATAATCCGCCAAGCAGTATACCTCCAAAATAAAAATATTTCAGGTTCCGCTGATAAAGCCAGGTGAGGATCAGTGCCACCACACTCACAACCGGTAAGAGGATGGTTAACGGCACAAGCATGGTGAGCACAAAAAGCAATATCGCCAGGCCTCCTACAAACAGTACCACCCACGAAAGACCCTCCCGAAACAGTACCAGTACAAAAACCAGAAATACCAGAGCGGTTCCCGTATCTTTCTGAAGGAGAATCAGCACAAAGGGAACACCCAATATCGCACCGATAGTCAGCAGGCTGCGGGGTTTCTGTACCTGGAAATTATATCGCGATAAAACTTTTGCTAACGCCAGTGCAGTGGCAAATTTGGCAAATTCTGCAGGCTGCAGGCTGAAGGAACCAATGAAAATCCACGCACGGGCCCCGTTGATTTCCTTCCCGATCAGGATGGTAATCGGTAAAATAAGGAGCATCAGTACATAGATCGGTATCGAGAAAAAACTCCATAGCTTCCCATCGATGCTGAGCGTGAATATGGCAATTACAAGAGCAGTCAGGATAAAATAAAACTGTTTACTGTACTGCATCGAAAAGTCAAATAACGAACCGGAGGTACCCTCGTTCCGGGTGGCAGCATAAACATTCATCCATCCGAAAGCCACCATAGCCAAAAAAAGGATAATGGTCAGCCAGTCGAGGCGCGCAAGGAAGCTTGTTCTTGGGTTTGCCATCAGAATTGCTGGTATTCTAAAACGATTCGTTCCTTATCGGCCTGGGTAATGGTTCCATTCAGATATTTTTCAATCATCAGACTGACAATCGATGCGGCATACACCCCACCCGCTCCGGAATTCTCCACATAGGCCACGATGGCAATCCGGGGCCGTTCCTTCGGCGCAAAAGCAAAAAATCCGGAATGATCCTCCTTGCCGCCTCCATTCTGAATAGTCCCGGTTTTTCCGCAAACCACCACTCCCGGTACCTGTGCCCTGGATCCGGTTCCCCCCGGATCATACACCACCATCTGCATCCCGTCCGCTACAATATCAAAATATTTCGGATCGACATCGGTATGATGTGGTTCGAGAAATCGTTGCGGCAGTGTATCAATTCCCTCTATCGACTTAACAAAATGCGGTACATAATAGGTGCCCCGGTTGGCAATGATGGCAGCCAGATTTGCGATTTGTATTGGAATGGTTTCCAACTCTCCCTGCCCGATCGAATTGGAATAAATGGTACTGAAGGCCCATCGGTTTGCTCCGTACATTTTATCATAAAAGGCCACATCGGGTATCAGGCCCGGCTTGATCCCCGGCAAGTCGACCGGTAATACCTGCCCCAAACCAAATGAATAGACCATCTGGTACCATGTTTTCAACCCGATCTGACTATCCTTGAACTGGCTGGTGCTCTTTCCCTGCAGGATAATCCGCCGGTATACGTTGTAGAAATATGGGTTACAGGAATATTTCAACCCTTCCCTCAATCCATGGGCATTCGGATGGTTATGGCAACCGATAATATTTTTATTGCAGTCTACACTAAAATATTCGTCGATAACCCCCTCCTGCAACGCAACAAGGGCCTGGATAGTCTTGAATATCGATCCCGGGGAATATCGCGACATCGTAGCCCGGTTAAACAGCGGTTTCAGGCTATCGCTCAGCAAACGTTCATAGTTTTTACCGCGGATTCGCCCAACCAACTCATTCGGATCGTAACTCGGACTCGAAACCATCGCCAGGATTTCCCCGGTCGACGGTTCAATGGCCACGATACTGCCCACCTTATGTGCCAGCAATTTTTCACCATACTCCTGCAAATCGGCATCCAGGGTGACGGTCAGTTTCCGTCCGGTTTCAGCGATCGTATCATACCGTCCATTCTCAAAACTTCCCTGCAAACGATTATGGACATCCACCAGCATGAACCGGATCCCCTTTCGTCCCCGCAAGTATTTCTCATACTCGGATTCGAGACCCGATTTTCCGATATAATCGCCACCCTGATAATACCCATCGCCATTGATATCATTCTGGTTCACTTCACCCACATACCCGAGCACGTGGGAAGAGATGGGCCGGGGATATTTGCGCTGGGTACGTATCTGGATAGAAAACCCGGGATATTTGTACAGTTTTTCTTTCAGCGTGGCAATTTGTTCCTGACTGATCTGCCTGACAATGGTTGATTGACGGTATCTCGAATATTCTCTTGCCTTTTTAATGGATTCCCTGATTTCAAGAAGATCAACACTGAGTATCCTGCATAACTCGAGGGTATCAAATGGCTTCATTTGTTGGGGGAGGACGACCAAATCATTGACCGCTTCGTTATAGACCATTTCTTTCCCAAAACGATCGAAAATCATACCCCTTCCGGGGTAATCGATCACCCGCAGCTGCGAGTTGTTTTTTGAGGAGAGCTGGTAGGATTTATCAATGACCTGGATATAGAAAAGCCTGAACATATAGATGAGGGCCACAGCGAGGACAATGCCTCCCACCACATATTTACGGTCTGGATTCGGATTTTGCATAATTGTTAACGGGAAATCCTGAAACGGATTCCTTCCCATAAAAGTATGATGGTCAGGGTAAAAATGCCACTCATGAATACCCGGAACAAGGTTCGGAAAAAATCCCGGAACGAGAGGTCTTCCAGAAAGAAAAGCACAAAATGGTGTATGCCGATCAGGATCATGGCATAACTGATAAACCATAAAATTCCATAATTTTTTGAATCCGGATAGGTCCCCGGTTCATAGTCGTCACGCGGATTGATCCAGCGGAGCACAGACGGTCGCAGAAAGGCAATCAGCAGGGTGGCGGCGGTATGGGTGCCCAGTGTGGCCCCGTTGCCTGCAATCCCCTGGGGGAAAACATCGATTCCCAACCCCAGGAAAAACGCCGTGAGAAGCAATACCCATCCCGGAGTATCAAAAGGAAGCACCAGGATGTACCAGATATAAAAATAAGGATTGATATACCCGTTCAGCTGAATGTTGTTCAGGATCAGCACCTGGAAAAGGATTACCAGGAAGAATCGAAAAATATATCGGTTAAGCTGGTCAATCATTGTTCTTTAGCTCAAGTGATTGTTGTTCGGTCCGATTGAAATTCTTGATCACATACACCCTCGTTAGATTCTTAAAATCCTGGGTCAGCAAAATGGTCAGTTCATAAAAAGTGCCAGCCGGAGTACGGTTCACCGCTGTCACTGTTCCTACCATCTCCCCCTCTGGAAATACCGGCGTCAGTCCGCTGGTAACCAGTGTATCACCGATATATACATTGATATGCCCGGGGATTTCAGTCACCACCGCTTCCCGGTATGAGTGCCCGGGCCAGATCAGGGTTCCGAAATAATCCGTTCTGGCCAGCTTAACACTTCCCTTGAATCTCGAATTCAACACCGAAAGCACCGTGGAATAATTGGCAGAAACATTCCGCACAATGCCCACAATTCCGGCTGATCCTACCACCCCCATATCCGGTAACACACCCTGCCGTGAACCAATGTTGAGTGTAAGATAATTATTCTGATTGTTAGTGCCATTGTTTACCACCTGGGCAGGCAGGTAATTAAAAGTGTATCCGGCCAGGGAAAGACTGGGAACAGAATCCGAGACCGCCTTGTGAAAAGGCCGCGCGGCCAATTCATTACGAAGTCTGGCGTTTTCCGTTACGAGCACTGAATTTTCATCCGCCAGGTGAAAGAAACGGATAAAATGCTGGTTCTGGGTATAAAAGAAACCATTCAGGTCCTGGGTGATCTGAAAGAACCTTGCATGGGGCAACGGGTTTTTCTGAAAAACCAGGGTAAGTGCAATGATCTCCAGAATTACGAAAATAATCTGGAAACTAAACCGGATTATGAGTCGGAGGAGATTCTGCATTACTCATCCTGCTAACGCATCAGGAACGGGAACTTACTTATATTTTTCAGTGCAATCCCAGTGCCGCGTGCAACCGCATGAAGCGGATCATCAGAAATATGGAAAGGAATGTTCATCTTATCAGACAACCGTTTATCGAGCCCCTTCAGCAATGCACCCCCACCGGTCAGGTAAACGCCGTTGTTTACTATGTCGGCATACAATTCAGGCGGAGTACGTTCCAGTACGCTCAGTACCGCGGTTTCCACTTTCGAAAGCGATTTATCCAGGGCATGAGCCAATTCACTGTAGGATACAGGGATTTCAATCGGAAGGGCCGTCATCTGGTTGGGACCGCGAACAATATAATCCTGCGGCGGGTTGAGCAGCAATGGAAGAGCCGCACCCACATTTATCTTGATATTCTCAGCCGTTTTTTCACCAATCTTGATATTATGCTGGTGCCGCATATACGCCTGTATATCCAGGGTAAACTCATCACCGGCAATACGCATCGATTCATTACAAACTATACCACCCAGGGCGATTACCGCAATCTCGGTAGTACCTCCGCCGATGTCGACCACCATATTTCCGTCAGGTGCCAGCACATCGAGGCCAATCCCCAGCGCGGCAGCCATCGGTTCATAAACCATGTATACTTCCCGGCCCCCGGCATGTTCGGAGGAGTCCCTGACGGCACGGATTTCCACTTCGGTACTTCCTGATGGAATTCCCACCACCATCCGCATGGACTGCGTGCCAAAACGGGATTTGGAAGGAATCATTTTGATCATCCCGCGGATCATCAGTTCAGCTGCATTAAAATCTGCGATTACACCATCACGCAAAGGCCTGATAACCCTTATATTGTCATGCGTTTTGCCATACATCTGCCTGGCTTTTTCACCCAAAGCAAATAGTTTTCCGGATTTAACATCGATGGCCACGATCGAAGGCTCATCCACCACAATTTTGTCATTATGAATAATGATTGTGTTGGCGGTGCCAAGGTCCATGGCAATTTCCTGAGTTAAGAAGGAAAATAGACCCATATTTTGTCTCCCAGTATTTTAATGTTTAAAATGACGGATGCCGGTTAATACCATGGACAAGCCGTTATTATTGCAATAGTCAATTGTATCCTGATCCCTGACCGAACCGCCCGGCTGAATCACTGAAGTCACGCCCGCCTGATGGGCAATTTCGACACTGTCCGCAAACGGAAAGAACGCATCCGATGCCATGACTGCGCCCTTAAGATCAAAGCCAAACTGCTGTGCCTTGGCAATGGCCTGCTTCAGGGCGTCAACCCTGGAGGTCTGACCGGTGCCGCTGGCCAGCAGTTGCCTGCCCTTAACCAGCACAATTGCATTTGATTTGGTATGTTTCACCAGCTTATTTGCGAACAACAGGTCTTCCACCTCTTCTGCTGTGGGCACGGTTTGAGTGGTCACTTTCAGATCTTCCGGAACCTCAGTTTTCAGGTCACGGTCCTGCACCAGCACGCCGTTTAAAAGGCTTCGGAACTGTACTTTCGCCGGCTCCCCGGCGGGTTTCCGCACCAGGATGATCCTGTTTTTCTTTTGTTTCAGAATCGATAATGATTCCTCATCATATCCGGGTGCGATAATAATTTCGAAGAACAGGGAATTGATTTCCGCAGCGGTTGCGGCATCAAGGGGCCTGTTGGTAATGAGGATTCCGCCGAAGGCTGAAACCGGGTCCGCCGCCAGCGCCTTTTTCCAGGCAGTGGTCAGCGATTCATCAGTAGCAATCCCACAGGCATTATTATGTTTAAGAATCCCGAAGGTCGTGTCCGCAAATTCATCAATCAGCGAAACCGAGGCATCAATATCCAAAAGATTATTATAAGAAATTTCCTTGCCGTGGATCTGGTCAAATATCGAATTGATATCCCCATAAAAGGTTCCCTTCTGATGGGGGTTTTCACCATACCGCAGTGCATGACCGGGTCCGGCTGCTTTCCGGAAGTTAACCGGATTTTCTCCGGCCAGGTAATTACTGATGGCTGCATCATATCCGCTGGATACTCCGAATGCCTGAATGGCAAATCCATAACGGTCGCTCCGCGTGCTACCACCCCCCTTTTCCTCCAGAAGGCCCATCAGCTGCGGATATTGCTCCCGTGAAGGCACAATCAGCACATCCTCGAAATTCTTGGCCGCGGCACGGATCAGTGAGATTCCGCCGATATCAATTTTTTCGATGATTTCGGAAAGCGAAGCACCCGAGACCACTGTCTGTTCAAAGGGGTACAGATCCACAATCACGAGGTCAATTTCCGGGATCTCCCAGGTTTTCAGATGCTCAAGATCAGCTGCTTCATCGCGGCGGGCCAGTATTCCGCCGAAAATCTTGGGATGCAGGGTTTTAACCCGTCCACCAAGAATACTCGGATAACCGGTGAGTGCCTCAACCCGCTGAACAGGAAGGTTCAAGGATTCAATAAAATCCGCCGTACCGCCTGTACTAATCAGGGAAACCCCCAGCTGGTGCAATTTCATGAGAATCGCATCCAGATTGTCCTTATGGTATACCGAGATTAATGCTGCACCGATTTGCTTTTCCTTCTCCACCCGAATAATTTTTAATCCCGCAAATTTACTAAAAATAGGCACATTAATACCTAACTAGCTGCTCCTGTGCCTAAAAAAACACTAATTTCGCCTTTTATGAAAACGGGAATCAAAGCGGTTGTTATTTGGGTCAGGATTGTAAAGGAAAGTGTTTCATTTGCAGTCCACTCGCTGGTTTCGAATAAGCTCCGGACCATTTTATCGCTCCTGGGAATCACCATCGGAATTTTTGCCATTGTATCCGTCTTTACGGTGGTGGATTCGCTTGGGAGAACCATCAAGAAGAATATTTCCGAATTGGGCGACAATGTCGTTTACGTCCAGAAATGGCCCATCATGTTCGGTCCCGGATTCCAGTGGTGGAAGTATGTCCAGCGACCCGAGCCGGAATTGCGTGAAATGCAGGAAATTCTGAGCCGTTCGCAGACTATTGAAACGGCTGCATTTATGATTCAGAGCCAGCGGACCATCAGCTACAAAAACAATTCCATCCCCGATATCCCCATCCTCGCCGTGTCGGATGAATATGAAAAAGTCCGCACCTTCGAGGTGGAAGAGGGACGGTTCATCTCCCCTTCGGAATTCCGCAGCGGTACGAATGTGGCTGTTATCGGGCGCAAAATTGCCGACGACCTCTTTCCGGGTGAAAGTCCCATCGGAAAGTCGTTCGAAATCTCATCCGCCAAAATAGTGGTGGTAGGCATATTCAAAAAGGAAGGTGAAGGCATCAATGCCGGCAGTAACGATGGAATTTCCCTGATACCCCTGAATTACGCCCGTACCCTGATCAATATTCGTGGCGACGGGGTAAGGCCCACCCTGATGGTGAAATCGAAACCCGGAATACCCATGGATGAAATGGTCGATGAGCTGACCGGTATTATGCGGTCGATACGGAAACTCAAACCGATTGAAGAAGACAACTTTGCCCTCAATACCATGTCGATGCTCACCACCGCCTTCGACCAACTTCTGGTGACCCTGAACCTGGCCGGTTTTATCATTGGGGGTTTTGCCATCCTGGTCGGTGGATTCGGAATCGCCAACATCATGTTTGTTTCGGTACGGGAACGAACCCGGATTATCGGAATCCAGAAAGCAATCGGGGCCCGTAACGTATTTATCCTCTTTGAATTCTTATTCGAGGCCGTCGCACTGGCACTCATGGGGGGAGCCGTCGGACTCCTGATGATATTCGTTGGCTCCATCGTAGCCAATT
>JBBQOG010000077.1:0-10725 GCA_038330665.1 Bacteroidales bacterium | reverse complement strand
AAACAACCAGTGGTATTTGTGGGAAACTACTGTGAATGCAGCTGGGATGCCAATGATCTCAAACGGACAACTGGCCGGATTGGCTGCCGACAGCTGGAGGCGGTATCCCCAGGATATCCGGATGATGAAAGAGCTGGGCGTGAACTCCTACCGGTTTTCGGTGGAATGGAGCCGCATCGAACCGCAGGAGGGGGTATTTGATACCGTAGCCATCAAACATTACCAGGACGTTTGCGATTCGCTGATAGCCAATGGGATCGTTCCGATGGTCACGCTCCACCATTTCACGAACCCGATCTGGTTTGAGCGCAAGGGCGCCTTCGAGAAAAAGGAAAATGTGGCCAATTTTGTTCGATTTACCGAAGTTATTTACCTGGCTCTGCGTGATCGGGTAAAATTGTGGTGTACGATTAATGAACCCGGAGTGTATGTCGTGGAAGGATACTTTCAGGGAGCCAACCCTCCCGGGAAAAAGGATCCGCAATTGGCCGCAGTGGTGCTGAGGAATATCCTGGAAGCTCATGTGCAGGCCTACTGGAAAATCAAAAGTTTACCGGACGGCGACCGCATGAAAGTGGGCATTGTGAAGAATTTGACGCAGGCGGATCCCTACCGCAGATGGAATCCGGGCGACTGGATTTTCGCCAATCTGATTGAAGGGGTGTTTAACGGAACCACGCTGAATTTCCTCCAAACCGGAATTTTCCGGTTTGTCATGCCTACCATGGCCAGGCTGACCGATGAAAACCCCAGGGCAAAGGGTTCGTTCGACTTTATCGGCCTGAATTACTATTCACATTACAATTATAAATTCTCCTTTAACCTCAATAAAGCCTTCCAGGCAAAACTGCTGCCCGGTGAAATTAAAACCGATATGGATTATGCCATGTACCCGGAGGGATTCTATCGCGCTATCAAGGAGGTCTCCAAACTCGGGGTGCCGATATACGTAACCGAAAATGGAATTGCAGATGCGAAGGACGACCGCAGGGCACTGTTTATCAGTCAATACCTTTACGCCCTGTCGAAAGCGATTACAGACGGCTACCCTGTTAAAGGATACTATTACTGGTCACTGATGGATAATTTTGAATGGTCGCTGGGCTATGACATGAAATTCGGACTTTATGCCCTGGATAGACCCACCCAACTCAGGTTCCTGCGCAAAGGCGCCAAACAGTACCAGGTAGTGATCAGGGATTGGGCCCATCAGTAAGCTGCCGACTGCCGACTGCCAACTGCCCACTGCCGACTTTTCTGGATTGGTTTTTGTACGAAACAGCGTCTAAAAATTCTTAAAAATGAAATTATCAAAATGGTTCCTTTTCCTTATTATTCCGGGATTTATTAGTTTTTCATCATCCTGTGATGTGCTTAACCAGATGGTTTCCACCGTGGACCAATCGGCAGGTAAGTTAACTACCGATCAGGTGGCGCAAGGACTTAAGGAGGCGCTGCGTTCGGGTACTGAGGTGGCGGTGCGCAAGTTGAATGCCACCGATGGCTATTATCTGGATCAGTTTGTAAAGATCAACCTTCCACCCGAAACCCGGGAGCTGATCGATTATGCCAAAAAAGTACCGGGTTTGGATAAACTGATCGAAGATGTGGTTCTACAGATCAACCGTTCGGCCGAAGATGCCGCCCGACAGGCATCCCCTATTTTTGTGAATGCCATCACCAGCATGACCATCGGCGATGCCTGGGGAATCCTGAACGGTGCGGATACTTCAGCCACTGCATACCTGCGCGAGAAAACTTTTATCCAGCTGGTGAACCTCTACCGGCCTTCGGTGCAGACTTCGCTCAATAAACCTATTGTGGCCGGCGTTTCGGCGAATCAAACCTGGACCCAGCTGACCAAAAATTGGAACCAGTTCGCCGGATCCATAGCCGGAAAGCTTTTGGGCGTAACCCCGATTAATTATACACTCGATGATTATGTAACCAGACAGGCTTTAAAGGGATTGTTTGTCAAGGTGGCGGACCAGGAGAAGCGGATCAGAACAGACATCAATGCCCGAACGAGCGATTTACTGCGACGGGTATTTGGCAAATCCTGACCGGAATCGCCTTTGTCTATCATATCGAAACATTTCACTATTTTCGATGTTTTATTTCATAAATCCGAGGGGTACTAGCAGGAGCATATGGTTGAAAGTTTAATAACGATTTCTCTTGTCGGCCTGCTGGCCGGATTCATTTTTTCGATGCCGATTGCCGGTCCGATCAGCATCCTCATCACCTCAAATGCGCTCAACGGTCGCGTGAATTACTGTAACAAGGTGGCCATCGGGGCCTCTCTTGCTGATTTTATTTATGTGTTCATCTCGGTTTACGGGATCACTAAACTTTATCCACACCTTAAATCGGCGATGCCCTATATTTTAGGGGCAGGAGCAATTTTTATCTTCTTTGTGGGAATCCGCATTTATAAATCGCATGTTGACCTGGAACATGCCGGTGAAATTCATCCCAAAACCGGTAAGCTGATTCCTAAGGGAACCGGAGGATTGTACACCGGGTTTATGATCAATTTTCTGAACCCCACTCTGCTGTTTGGGAGTTTTGCCACCACGGTCCTTGTGATCTCCTTTGTATCATCACTGGGGTTCGATACCGGGGGCCTGAACCTGATGATGGACCAGAACGTTAAAACAATGAGCAGTATGGAAGGGCACCAGAATATCCAACACAATGATGCCCCTTCCTATTTCAAAGCAGATACCCTCAAATTTCTAAAGAACCATGCCTCTGAGGTTTCCCCGGTGAAACCTTCCTGGTTCCCGCTTGTGATCAGTTTTGCTTATGCCCTGTTTTTGGCCACCGGAAGTGTGATCTGGTTTATGCTCATGACCCTTATTATCAAGAGATTCCGAAGAAAGATTAATCTCAAGGTGATCAATGGGATTATCCATGTATTGGGAATTTTCCTCTGCCTGTTCGGGGTGTTTTTTGCTTATACGGCTGTTAAAATGCTATTCTGATTTATATATGTTGATTGGCCTGCTGATTTGTGATCATGCCCGGAAGGAGTTGAATCATCCCGACGGAAGCTATCCTGAAATGTTCAGAAAACTTTTACCCGGCCTGGAATTCCGTGATTATTATGTGTGCGACGGGGTATTCCCGGGTTCAGCCCAGGACTGCGATGGCTGGCTGATAACCGGATCACGCCTCTCAGTGTATGAGGAGATCGCCTGGATTGACCGCCTGAAGCAATTTACCCGTGAAATAGCTGCATCCGGAAGGCCGGGGATTGGCGTTTGCTTTGGTCACCAGATAATTGGCGCCGCACTCGGCGGTCTGGTAAAAAAGGCCGAAACCGGCTGGTGCATCGGGGTTCATGACTGTGATGTGCTAGTGGAAGAACCCTGGATGAATCCTATACTCCCAAAAGCAGGGTTGCTCATGATGTGCCAGGACCAGGTGATTACACTGCCACCGGATACTACCGTGATTGCAAGCTCTGAATATATCCCGCACGCCATGATCAGGGTAGGGGACAACATGCTTGGTATTCAAGGGCACCCCGAATTTTCAGTCGATTTCGAAGAAAAACTGATCGGGGTTAATACGAAATATCTGGAGGCCGGACCGGTGGAGGAAGGGATAACAAGCCTGTCGAAAAGGATTGATAGTACTGTTGTTGGTCAGTGGATGGGGAGGTTCTTTAGCGGGGTTTCGTGGTAAGGGACGGGGTCCCCTAGTGAGCATTCGTGGTGAGGCTGGGACAAAAAGGCAGAAGGCAAAAGGCAGAAGGCAAAAAATAGTCCTAAGAGATAGGAAATAAGAATCAAGTTGAATTTGTATTTAATTGGTAATGTAGTGATTATCACTTTATTCTTTTTTATCTTTTTACTAATTTTTGCCTTCTGCCTTTTGCCTTCTGCCTTTTGCCCTTTGTCACGGCCCCATGACAACTCTCCGAGGGTCACGCACACTACCCCTTTTCCCGCATCACGCGTTTCGCATCACGTTCTTCCGCATCACGCATTTCGCATCACGCGTTTCGTTCTTCCGCGTCACGCGTCACTATCCTTGGCGGCAACAATTTATACATCACCGGAGTCACCAATCGGGCCAGTAGCGTGGAGGTAATGAGCCCGCCGATAATGACCCATGCCAGTGGTGAGTATAATGCTGAATCCCCCAGGGCGATCGGCAGCAAACCGCCAATTGCTGTCATGGTAGTCAATAGGACCGGCAGGAACCGTACCTCCCCGGCACGGATGATGGCTTCGTTGAGCTCCACACCCTGTTGCCGGAGTTGATTGGTAAAATCTACCAGCAGGATGGAGTTCTTGATCTCGATTCCGATCAGGGCCACAAATCCGACTGCAGCGGCAAAGGACAGCGTGAACCCGGTGAGCCACAAGGCCACCATTCCCCCCATGATTCCGAGCGGGATTACCGACAATACGATAAGGGTGCTTTTAAAGGTCCGGAACTCCAGGATCAGGATGGCAAAAATGCCGAATATGGCTACCATGATGGCAATTCCGACGCCACCGAAACTCTCCTGCCGACCTTCGATCTCACCCGATGGAATGATCTTAAACCCTTTGGGCAGCTTGATCCCGGAGATTTTCGCCAGCATCTCCTTGGTTACCCTATCCGTATTGTACCCTGTTTTCACATAGGATGAAATCAGGTTGTAACGCTCCTGGTTATAATGTTCAATCAGCGTGGGTGAACTTTGAAATTCGATTCGGGCCAGCTGCGACAAGGGGACCTGTGCACCGCTGAGCGAGGATACATAAATCTTGTCGAGCGTGGCAAGCGTATTGGTCGAATCTTTCGGCAGCCTGACCTTGATGGCATACTCCTTGCCGTTTTCCTCCCGGTATTTTCCGACCTCCAAACCGGCCAGGGCTAGCCTTACCGTCCGGTCGATCTCTATGCCGGGAATCCCGAGCATCCCTGCCTTATCAGAATTTACCTCAATCCGGATGTCAGTCATGGTTTCACTCAAGGGATTTTTTCCATAAGTGGAACCCGGTGTCGACTTCATGATACTATCAAGGGTGGCAGAATATTTCGTAAGCATTGCCAGATCATCACCTACCAGCCTCAGTGCGATGGGAGCGCCGATCACAGACCCGTTCTCAAATTCGGTAACGAGGATGTGCGCATTCACATAGGTGTTCAAGGTGTCCCGCAACTGATCCAGAAACAGGGTCATCTCGTCCTGGGTTTTAAGATTCATTTCACACAAAAGCTCACCGATGTTGCTCTGTTCGCCTTTCTGGAAAACATTGTAAAAGATTTTCGGGTTGCCCCTTCCGATATTTGACAGGTAATAGGTGATCTCTTGCTTTTTCGATACCACCGATTCCACAAACCGCACGGCCTTGTCCGTTTCGGTCAGGGTGTTTCCTTTGGGGGTTTCAACCGTGATCAGGAATTGCTGCATCCCGGCTTTCGGGAAGAGGCTGAATCCGATAATGTTAGCCAGTAGCATGGAACTTCCGAAAAATAGCAACGCAATCAGCAGGGTGATAAGCGGGTTTCGTAGCGACCAGTGCAGGGCCCTGCCATACGTGAAATCAATCACCTTGTTGAGCCCGCGAAGGATGAGGTTTCCCCTCGGGTCCACATTCCCTTTGAAGATCTGGCTGGTTATAAATGGGATGATGGTCAGCGCCACAAACAAAGAACTGAGAACAATGAGGGATATGGTCACCGGAAGGATCCGGATATATTTTCCGGGCATCCCCGGGAGAAACATCAGGGGTAAAAAAGCAAACAGAAGGGTGGCGGTGCAACCCAGAACCGCTGCACCGATCTGCCTCGTCCCTTTGATGGCGGCATCGAAGGGTTTTGAACCCTCACGGATCCATCGTGAAATATTTTCGACCACCACAATGGAATCGTCAACCAATAATCCCAGTGCAATCACCGCCCCG
This sequence comes from Bacteroidales bacterium, assembly GCA_038330665.1. Taxonomy (GTDB): domain Bacteria; phylum Bacteroidota; class Bacteroidia; order Bacteroidales; family UBA12481; genus UBA12481. Next base: position 4,816 of record JBBQOG010000077.1, on the reverse strand, counting down.
ACAATACTCAGCTGGTTGATGCTGTAACCCAGGAAATAGAGCCCCGAAAGGCCAATCAGAACCGAAAGGGGTATCGCCACCATCACCACTCCGGATGCTCGGAGCCCCAGCGGAAGCAGGGTGAGTAATACCAGTAGGATGGCAAATAGGAAATCGCGCTGTAACCCGCTCAGCTTCTTTTTTACATTGAGCGACTGGTCGAATCCGTTCTCGAGGGTCATGGATGCGGGCAGCGTTTTCCGGAAACTATCGAACTGTTCATAGATCAGGTCCCTGACATCATGGATGTTTTGCCCGTCCATCATGCTGGCCGTAATAAATACAGCGGGTTTACCATTATACCGTCCGAAATACCGGGGATCTTCATTATCCCATCCCACGGTGGCCACATCTTTCAGATAAACCACCTGACCCATGCTGGCTCCGACAATGGTCCGGTCCATCTCATCCAGACTCTGGAAATTGCCGGTTGTTTTGATGTTGAATTTTTGCGGGCCGATCTCCACGCTTCCGCCGGGGATATTCGCATTCTCGCTCTGTATGGCATTCATTACCTGAGTAATGGTAATATGAAGCTGCGAAAGTTTGGGGAGGTCGACCGCCACCCGCACCTCCTTTGCAGGATAAGCCACAGCATCGGTTTTCTTCACGCCGGGAACCCGGGAGATCAGGTCCTTTAGTAACTCTCCCTGAGAACGCAATTCATCGATCGTTGCCGTGCCGGATACCAGCGCACTTTGGATAATGCTCGTTTCGCCGGCATTCACCTTCTTGATATCAATCAGATATATATCCTGGGGAAGGGTGGCCCTGACGTTCTGGACCTGTCGAACCACCTCATCATACTTTTTGTCCGGGTCGCTGTCGGCAGTAAATTCCACAACTACCGTGGCCAACCCATCCTTCATCTCACTCCACGTCCGGCGCACATTTTCCAGCTCCTTGAACGAATTTTCCAGTTTATCGACCACCAGTTCCTCCATATCTACGGGCGAAGCACCGGGGTAAAGAATGGTGATGGGTACGATCGGCATCGGCAGGTCGGGGTCCTCGGCCTGGGGAATATGCAGGTAGGAATACACCCCAACAGCGATCAGCATCAGGAATACCACAATGGTAAACTGATGATTCTTAACGGCTAATTCTGATATTTTCATCGTCAGAGGTGTTCACTATTTTTTGATTTCCACCGCTATTCCATCGGCCAGGTAAGCCACGCCGTCGCCGACCACCGATGTATAATTCTCCAGTCCGCCGGAAACGGCTGCCTGCGTTCCATACAGGGTGGCGAGGTTCACCCGGATTTTTCGGGCCAGGTGATCCGGAGTGACCACATAAACATAGCCGGTTCGGCCATCGGCCTCCACCACTGACGACATGGGAACCAGCGAATAGGAGAATTTTTGGTCCGGAAATAATTCAACATTGGCAATGAACCCGGTTGCCAGGCGCTTAGAGGTCGGGGTCAGCTTCAACTCGGTTTCATAGGTTCCGGTCATCGGGTTGGAGGCTTCATCCATCTGACTCACGATGGCGGTAAAATTTTCCTCCGGCCAGGCATCAATACTCACTTTTGCCGAGTCCCCAATATTGATTTTTACCACGTCGCGATCCGACAGGGCAGTGCGGATGATCCAGGTTTTTCCGCTGATTCCCATGGCATACACCGGATATCCGGGTGCAACCAGTTCGTTTTCTTTGACCATCTGCCGGAGGATCACACCGGCTTTGGGGGCTGCAATTTTAGAATGCGACTGGTTGAATTTGGCCATGTTGAGCACGGATTTGGATACATTCATGGCGGTTTCTGCATTCTGCAACTGCTCAAGAGTGGCCACGCTGTCGGCATACAAATTCTTCGCCCGGTTGTAATCCCGTAAGGTTTTATCATACGCGTTGATGGCCTGGTTTACCTGGGCATTGATCTCCGACAGGTTCAGCTCGGCCAACAGCTGACCCTTCTTTACCGCATCACCCTCCCGGACATACGTTTGCGCAACAATTCCACCTGTTTTAAAAGAGAGCCTGATTTCCTCACTGGTCGCAACAGTTCCTATGGACCGCACAGGAAGACTGATCTCACGCACTTCCACAGGGACCATCCTGACTTTTACAGGATCGGCCTTGGCGGCTTCTTGAACCACCTTGGGCTTGCAGCCGGTGAAAACGGTGAAAAGGACAAAAATCGTGACGTATAAAATGTCACGTGTGGCGCGGGGAATGTGTAAATTATTTTCGTTCATATTTTATTTATTGCACAAACTTTCTCAAATTCAGCATAATCCGACAAATAGGTGTATTGGGCTGTGATGGCATTTTCTTCCGACTGTGTGAGTGTGGTGCGGGCATCCATGAACTCGATCAGACTGGCCTGACCTTCTTCATAGCGTCGTTTGAGGAGGCGGAACCCCTCCCGGGCCGTTTTAACCTGACTGTTGGCAGACTCAATGCCGGCCATCGAGGTTTTCAACTCGTTAAATGCATTCATCACCTGAAGTTCTATCTGCCTGCGCACCTCTTCTGCTTGCTGGTCAACCATCTCCTTCTGAATCCGGGCCTGACGAACCCGGGCACGGTTCTGGAAACCGGCAAACAGATCCCAGGTGAGCACAGCCGATGCCTGGGCAAAATCCGCATCTTTATTAAAAGTGTACTTTTCACCCTGGATACCATAATCCGCCACAATCATCAGGTTTGGCAAACCACCAGCTTTGTTCATCTGTAACTGGAGATCCGAAATGCGGTTGTACAGCTCGAGTTTTTTCAACTCCTCGCGATTGGCGATCGCCGATTGGCGATAAGAGGAGTCTTCCGCGGGGATAAACGGTAAAACTTCTGGTCCGGACAAAAGGATTTTTTCGCTTAAAGTCCTGTTTATTAAAAAATTAAGGTAAGCCGAAGCGATCTCCCTGTTTTTGGCCGCCACCTGGAGCTTCTGATCAAATTTGCTCAATTCCGTTTGCGCACGATAAAGGTGATCCAGTGTTACTTTTCCGTTATCCACCAGCTTCTGGTTCACCCTGATATTCTCCTCGAGCAGCTGGCGGGTTTCGTTCAGCATATTCACAATGCCATCGGCCATGGCGGTACTATAATAGGCTTTCCTGATTTCTGCTACCAGCTCCTGGCGGTACTGATCGATCGTAACCATTTCAGCTGCAGAAATTTCGTGTTTTATCTTAGAATTGTAATAGAGATCCGTGTTAAACACAGGCTGAATCAAACGGATTTTGGTTTCCTGCTCCTGCGGGCGAAAAAACATAAACGACTGGTTGTCGATTTGGGGAAATTTATTGTCGCGAAGAATCTGATTCAAGGTCGAATACACCGGATTAAGCAGGTCTCCGATGGGCAGATCAATGGTGCGCCCACCCTGTGCCACCGAGTACCGCGCATTCAATGAGATGTTTGGAAAAAACAGCCCTTTGGCTTCTTGCAGAACTTCCAGACTTTTCCGGTAACTGGTTTCCTTTTGCTTCAATGCAAGGTTGTTCTCCAACCCCTGGCGGATATAGTCATCGAGGGGGGATTGGGCCCAACCGGCCTGGGCGAGGAGCAGGAGGGATATTAGAATTTTTGTTTTCATAGGATCATTTTTTTAGTGACAAGTGACAGTCTCTTCGTCGCTAATCACTCGTCACTATTTCAGTCTTTTTTTCATGTTGCTGTGGATCATCAAAAAAAGCCTTTTAACCACTTCGCGTTCCGCAGGGGTGGCCGATTCATATATATCATCAGCAAAGGTGAAGACCTCTTCCATCTTCTTGAGATACTCCTTCCGGATCATTCCACCGAGATCGGTGAGGCGGAGGTTGATTTCCTTTTGGTTGCGGACATTGGTGCGGCTCACCAGTTTTTTACTGACCAGCTTGCGGACAGTCTGGGAAATTGCTCCCCTCGTAACGCCCATTAGGTCGGCCAGCTGCGTCATGTTAACTTCCGGATTTTCACCAATCATGGAAACAGTCTGGAGTTCGGTAAGGTGCAGCTTGCTTCCGGTTCCGAAATCACGTGGCTGCTTTTCCACAATGGAATAGGCATGCAAAATGCTCTGAAACAGACTCACCAGTTCATAAACTTCCTTTTGCATCGAATTTATGTTTAGCTACTAAACAAAAGTAATATAAAAAATAAAGCCGATAGCTTTTCTCCAAAACATTCACAGCAGGTAATGTAGTGTGAGTACTGGAATTATTTAAATTCGACCAGTCCATCCAATCCCTTGACCATTAATTGTCAAGTAGAGAAGGGATAGATGGGAATTCCGGATTGTTGCGTTTGATCAGTGTCATGGCTAAACCTCCTAAACTTTGGTTAATCATTGAGGTCATAAGGCGTTTTCAAAAAATATTCCAAACAAAAATAGTGTCACTATAACGTACAAGATGAGGCATATATGTCAATTTGACAATCCAATAGTGTCCCAAAGAATTTTTCTCTATATTTAGCCATACGGTACACCACGAACTCTTTACGAATGAACCCCTCACGTAGAAAAGCTCGCAAAGTGCGATGGAAATCATTGAGGGCTCCATTCGTACGAAGAAGAGCTTAATTGAAAAGGGAAAATCTATTACGAATGAACTCAATATCGGGAATTATTAAGGGGATCGTCGCCCTGATCCTGGTTGCTTCAATCCTTTTGGTCTCGGATATGAACAACCGGATCACAAAGCAAAGCACCACGAATCAAACCTCTACGGCTAAGAAGGTGCTGAAGATGGTCATCATTCAGTACGTGGATAGTCCGAATTCTGAAGATTGTGACCGTGGCGTACGCGATTGCTTCAAGGACCTGGGTATGGTGGAGGGAACC